>JBOGZE010000393.1:0-2454 GCA_050697055.1 Solirubrobacterales bacterium | reverse complement strand
GGACGGCATCCCTCGCACCTGCGCGACCTGGCGGCGAGCGGGAGCGCCGACCTCGAAGCGCTGGCAAAGATGCTGTTCACGGGCGCCGATCCGCCGACGCCCTTGAAGGGGCAGCTGGGGGTCGCGCAGCGCGTCGCCTGGTCCTCGCCGATCCCGCTCGCGGAGGTGAAGGCGATCGGTCACCAGACCGGCACGACCGTCAACGACGTGCTGCTGACCGCCGTGACGGGGGCGCTGCGCCGCTACCTGAGCAGCCGCGGCGGGCCGGTGGAAAAGCTGACCGCACTCGTCCCGTTCAACCTGCGCCCGCTCGATCAGCCGCTGCCGCCCGACCTCGGGAACCGCTTCGGCCTCGTCTTCCTGCCGCTTCCGGTCGGGATCGAGGACCGCCGCCGCAGGCTCGACGAGGTGCACCGGCGCATGGTTGAGATCAAGCACTCCCCGGAGGGCGCGGTCTCGTATGGGGTGCTCGACGCGATCGGCAGAACGCCGCCGCAGATCGAGAAGCTGTTCGTCGACCTCTTCACGGCCAAGGGAAGCGCAGTGATGACCAACGTGCCGGGGCCACGGGAGCCGGTCTACCTGGCCGGGACGCCCGTGCGCGGCGTCCTCGTCTGGGCGCCGTGCTCCGGAGGCGTCTCGATGAGCGTCGCGATCTTCAGCTACGCGGGCGAGGTCACCGTCGGTCTGATGGTGGACGCGGGGCTGGTTCCCGACCCGGAGGCGATCGTCTCCGCGTTCGAGCGGGAGATCGCTCTCTTCGCGCGTGAGGCGCCTGCGGGCTCGCGTCAGGGCGGCGTCCCGCACTCGACAGGATCCTCCGGGATCGACGACTGAGAGGTGAGGCATGGGCGAGCGCACGCGCCACGAGCCCGGCACGTTCTGTTTGGTGGGCCTGGCGACATCTGAGCCCGCGCCGGCAACGAGCTTCTACGCAAGCCTCTTCGGCTGGGATTCCGAGGAGCTCTCGGCGGGCGGGGTCGGGACGTACACGATGCTCCGCCGCGGCGACAAGGAGGTGGCGATCCTCTACCGGCAGACGCCGGAGGCCCGCGCGGCGGGGGCGCCGCCGCACTGGACCTCCTACATCTCGGTCGAGGACGCCGATGCGACCGCGACGCGAGTGGGTGAGCTCGGCGGCGCCGCCGTCTTCCGCGAGCCCTTCGACGTGCTCGACGCCGGCCGCGTTGCGGCGATCCGCGACCCGACGGGGGCGATCGTGTCGCTCTGGCAGCCGCGCTCGCTGATCGGCGCGGCGCTGGTCAACGACGTCGGCGCGTGGTGCTGGAACGAGCTCGCGACGACCGACGTCGAGCGCGCAGAGGCGTTCTTCGGCGAGCTGCTCGGCTGGGAGTACGAGACCGACGATGGCGGTTACGCCTCGATCAAGAACGCTGGAAGCCTCAATGGAGGTATCCGCGAGCAGACCGAGCGGGAGCGGGAGATCCCACCGACGTGGCTCCCCTACTTCACCGTCGAGAACGTCGACGACGCCGCCCGGCAAGCCGAACAGGTGGGCGGACGACGGCTCTTGCCGTCCGCGGAGATCCACGTCGGGGGGTTCGCAGTGATTGCAGACCCGCAGGGCGCAGCTTTCGCGGTTTTCGAGGGCGAGACCGACTCTTCCAGAGCGATGCGAGCGCAGGGTGGACAGCGAAGAGCGCGAGCCCTACCAACGCCCCCAAGCGAGGCGGCCACATTCGCACCCGGCGAGCCTATGCCGACGCCGCTCCCATCACAAGCTCTAGTGGATCGGTGATCCTGCGTCTCGAGCGCCCACCGGGGTCGCGTGCCCGAGGCGGCGACCGTCGCGCCCCCGCTGACGAAAGCCGGCGACCAGCGCGACAGCCTGGAGCATCACCAGCGCGGCCATCGTGCCGCCCGCGACCCCCCAGAAGAAGTCCGGATATAGCTGCCGCAGGATGTAGCTGCTGTTGAAGCGCCAGCTGTCGCCCTCGAAGAAGACCCCGTGGAAGCCGTCAAAGAAGAACTCGAAGTTGATGAGCATGATCAGACCCACCAGCGCCATCGCAGTGACCGTCAGGAGGGCGCCCGCGACGAGCGCGCGTTCCACCGAGCCCGGAGCCCCGAGCCGCCGAAGCCCCAGCGCCGCTCCAACAGCGAGAACCAGCGCGATCGCCCACACGGTGAGAAAGCCCGCCACGAGACCTCGGACGTCCCCCATGTGCTGGATCTCCCGCTCTTCGAACGCGGGGTCGCCGCTCGGCAGGCGAGCCTCGCGCAACAGTTCGACGCCGTCTGAACCAGGCCGAATCGAGCGGATGCTGGTGACGGCCAGGTCGGTCCGTTCCTGATCGCTGAGACCGTGGGAGTCAGCCGGGAAGCCCGGGACGGAGTACTGCGCGTGGACGAACCAAGGGTTCATCAGCACCCACAGCGTGTTACCGATCAGAATCGCCGGGACCGCGGCGACGATCAACGCCGACAGGGCAA
>JBOGZE010000392.1:0-6322 GCA_050697055.1 Solirubrobacterales bacterium | reverse complement strand
GGCCTCCTCGACGATCGCCTCGCAGATCCCGAGCATCTCGACGATCGCGGCGCCGCTCACCCGCTCCTCGGAGGTGTGGTTGGCCTCGGTGCCATTTGCGAGCAGGACGCACTCGAAGCCCGAGGCGAGCAGCGCGTTGGCGTCGCTGCCTCCGCCGGTCGCCACCAGCGCCGGCTCATGGCCCCGCCTGCGGAGTGCCTCCGATGCCAGCCGGACCGGCTCGGCCGACGGATCGAGGCGGTAGCCGCGAAACATCTCGCTCACCTGGACGTCGACGTCGCAGTCGTGCTCGCCGGCGGCCCAGGTGCAGGCATCGACCATCTCCCCCACCACCGCGGCGGCTCGCTCGCCATCGATGCTGCGCGCCTCCCCCAGCACGCTGCAGTGGCCCGCGACCACGTTCGACGCCGTGCCGCCCTCGATCACTCCCACGTTTGCGGTCGTCTCCTCGTCCAGCCGGCCCAGCTTCATCCCGACGATCGCCGCGGCCGCCGCCGCGATCGCGTTGTGCCCGTCCTCGGGGTTGATCCCCGAGTGCGCCTCCTGGCCGGTGAAGGCCGCGCGCAGCCGCTTGTAGGTCGGGGCGGCGACGATCACCTCGCCGATCGGTGTGGCGTGGTCGAGGGCGAACCCGTAGGCGGACTTGAGCGCCGAGATGTCCAGCTCCTTGGCCCCGCGGAGCCCGTCCTCCTCGGCGACCGTGAAGATCAGCTCCAGTCCGACCGGCGGGGCCGCCTGGACGTGGCGAGCGGCGAGCTCCATCAGGACGGTGACCGCCGCCTTGTTGTCGGCGCCGAGGATCGTCTCGCCGCGGCTGCGATATACCCCGTTCTCCTCGACCACCTCGACTTCGCGCTCGTGCGGGACCGTGTCCAGGTGGGCGAAGAACGAGACCCAGCCGTCCCCGCGGCCGGGAATCCGGGCGATCAGGTTGCCGGCGGCGGCCCGCGCGGCCTTCGCCGAGCCGTCCTCGCTCACCTCCACCCCCAGCTCACGGAGCTCGGCGAGGACGTCATCGGCGACCGCCCGCTCCTCGCCGGTGGGGCTGGAAATCTCGCAGAGCCGGACGAAGCGGGCGAGCAGTCGCTGGTCGGCAGCCTCCACGAGCGGGAAGCCTACGCCGAGCCCCCCGGGATCGAGTCCTTGATCCGCTAGCCGTTTGGGAATAGGTTTCAGTTACGCATTAAGCGGAATCGCGGCCGGTTCGTCCCTATACCCCGGCCGCCTCTAAAAGGGGTTGGACATGGCTTGGAAGATCTCAGGGACCTACGTAGCGAATTGCTCCTGCAACCTGGTCTGTCCCTGTCCCGTTGACGGCCCGCCCACGAGCCCTGATGGTCAGTGCCATGGGGTGGGCGTCTTCCATATCGCAGACGGCAACCTCGATGACACCGACCTTTCGGGTGTCACCATCGCATTGGCGAACCTGTTCCCCTCGAACCTCACCTCCGGCAACTGGAAGCTCGGCGTGGTCGTCGACGAGGGCGCATCCGACGAGCAGGCGAGTGCGGTCGAGCGGATCATCAAGGGAGAGGAGGGCGGCACATTCGAGCAGTTCGCAGCCCTTACCGACGAGTGGCTCGGCATGGAGCGGGCACCGGTCAGCTTTTCGGACGGCGACCGGCCGTCGGGCTCGATCGGGGACAGCAGCTGGACCTTTGAGCCCCTTCCCGGTCCCGAGGGCAGCGACTCCCAGACCACCGTCAAGAACGCGATGTTCGGCTTCGCACCGGAGTTCCGGATTGGCCGGGCCCCGGCGAAGATAAGCGCCCTGGGAATCGAGTTCGACGCGATCTACGGCGAGACGGCCGACTACGAGTTCTCCAGCGAGGAGGCCGAGGGCGCGCCGACGGGCCGCGGCTAGCTCACTAGGCTCTCAGCTCGATGGAATCGGCCTCACTGCGGCGAGCGCCAACGCTTCCCAACGCGGTGCAGCTTGGCCTGATCTTCGGGCTGCTCCTGCTCGCGGCGCTCGCCTGGGCGGTGACCGACGATCGGATGGGCGGCATGGATGCCGGGCCGGCGACGGATCCCGGGAGCCTCGGTTTCTGGGTCACCGCCTGGGTGGTGATGATGGCGGCGATGATGTTCCCCTCGATCGCGCCGATGGTGGTCATGCACGCGCGGATCGAGGAGGGCAAGCGGCAGAAGGGGCAGGCAACCCAGGCTGGGACCACCGCGCTGTTCGCGAGCGGCTACCTGCTGACCTGGACCGCCGCCGGACTGGTCGGCTACGCGATCATCGAGGCCGGTCAGGCGCTCTCGCTCGACTTCCTCGCCTGGGACCGCGCCGGGCCATACGTCGCGGGCGGGGTGATCGCTGCGGCGGCGATCTACCAGCTCACCCCGTTGAAGGATGCCTGCCTGCGCCGCTGCCGCAGCCCGATGATGTTCCTGCTCACCGCCTGGCGGCCGGGACGGCTGGGCGCGCTTCGGATGGGGCTGGAGCATGGTGGCTGGTGCGTCGGCTGCTGCTGGGGCCTGATGGCGGCGCTGTTCGCCCTCGGCGTGATGAGCATCGGATGGATGGTCTTCGTCGCCGCTCTGATCGCGACCGAGAAGCTGCTGCCCTGGAAGGCGATCGCCAACCGGGGCATCGCCGTGCTGCTCCTTGTCCTCGGGCTCGCCGTCGCCTTCGCCCCCGAGGACGTCCCCGGGCTCACCGAGCCCGACTCGGCCGAGGCCCAATCGGCGATGGAGTCGATGGGGATGGAGGAGGGCGCGATGGAAGAGGAGCCGCCGCCGCCGACGCCAGGCGGGATGGACGAGATGCCCTAGACGCCCCAGGCGTCTAGTACTCGTCCTCGCTCGACCAGTCGAAGGGGAAGTGCTTGCTGGACCGGCCGGGCCAGCTCCACTTGAAGCCGAACGCCTCCACCTCGTCTTCCTTGGCGGTGGCCCAGGTGGCGACCTGGCCGGGTCCAACCTCCGCGCCAGGGGCGTTGTGGACCTGCACGCGGGATCCCTCAGGAGCCGTGGGCCCCGTCAGCGCCTCGGCGCTGCCCTTCGCCTTGCCGGAAACCTCCACGCGCCAGCTGGCGAGGTCATCGGCGACCTCGAAATCGATCGGGACGTACTCGATCCCGCGCACCTCGTCGATCAGCGCGGCGAAGCCAGCGGGCCAGCCGCCCGCCTCCCCGCCCCAGATCGCCTGGAGCGCCTGCCGCTGGCCCTCGTCGGCCCGCTCGTCGATGAAGAAACCCATCGCGGAGTTCTTCGCCTCGCCGGCCCAGATGTTCCCCTCGAAGCCGCCGACCCCGACGATGTTCAGATCGCCGAGCTTGACGTCCCCGTAGTTCCCTTCGCTGATGTGCCAGGCGAGGATGCCGTCGCATCGACCTTCATCGGGCGCCTGGGCGAAGGTGCAGCCGCAGGGCAGCCTGCATCTACAGACGTCGAACCAGTCCCCCGCGACTCGCCAGCTCGGAACCTCGGCCATCGTTCCCCTTCGTCTCGGTCCGGCGCATTCTCCATCCGCGGTCGGCGGCCGTCAAGGGCCGCCCTGTGCCCAGCCTAGCCCTGGCGGCGTGCCGGGGCCTGTCCCGGCTTCGTACGCTCGACGGTCGGCTCGCCAGCCTCCTCGGCCGGAGCCTCCGCCTCCACCGGACGCCGCTGCGCGGCGCGCTCGGCTGCGGCGCCGACGAAGTCGCGGAAGAGCGGCTCGGGTCGAGTCGGCCGCGAGTTGAACTCCGGGTGGAACTGCGAGGCGACAAAGAAGGGGTGGTCCGGTAGCTCGATCACCTCGACCAGGCGATCGTCCGGCGAGGTGCCGCCGGCAACGAGACCCTCGTCCTCGAGTCGGCGGCGGAGCATGTTGTTGACCTCGTAGCGGTGGCGGTGGCGCTTGTAGATCACGGCCTCGCCGAAGATCTCCCGCGCCCGGGTCCCCTCGTGGAGCTTCACCGGGTCGGCCCCGAGGCGCATGGTGCCGCCGAGATCGGAGACCTCCTTTTGCTCGGGCAGCAGGTCGACCACCGGATAGGGGGTCTCTGGATCGAACTCCGCCGAGTTCGCCCCGTCCATGCCGCAGACATGACGGGCGAACTCGACCACCGCGATCTGCATCCCCAGGCAGATGCCGAGGAAGGGGATCCCCTTCTCGCGGGCGATCCTCGCCGCCTCGACCTTGCCCTCGATCCCGCGCTCGCCGAAGCCGCCGGGAATCAGAATCCCGTCCGCCCCCTCGAGCTGCTCCTCGTCGACCTCCTCGGCGGAGACGAGCACGGTCTCGACCTCCACCCCGTGCTTCCACCCGCCGTGGGTGAGCGCCTCGATCACCGACTTGTAGGCGTCCTGGAGCTGCACGTACTTGCCGACCAGGGCGATACGGACCTTGTTTCCCCTCGCCTCGTCGGCTCGGCGGCAGAGCTCCTCCCACTCCGAGAGGTCGGGAGCCTCGGCCTCGACCCCGAAGTGATCGAGGACGAGGTCGTCGAGGCCCTCGGCCCGGAAGACCAGCGGCACCTTGTAGGTGTTGTCGACGTCGCGGGCCGAGACCACGGCGTCCTCGGGAAGGCTGGCGAAGAGGGCGATCTTGCGGCGGATCTCGCGGTCGAGCCCCTGCTCGGCCCGGCAGAGCAGAGCGTGCGGCTGAATCCCAATCCTGCGCAGCTCGTTGACCGAGTGCTGAGTCGGCTTCGTCTTCATCTCCCCGGCGTGGCCCACGTAGGGCACCAGGGTCAGGTGGATGAACATGCACCGTTTCGGACCGACGTCCGTGTAGAGCTGGCGGATCGCCTCGAGGAAGGGCAGTGACTCGATGTCGCCGACGGTGCCGCCGATCTCGGTGATCACGAAGTCGACCGCCTGGGACTCGGCGACGATCAGGATCCGATTCTTGATCTCGTCGGTGATGTGGGGGATCACCTGGACGGTGGCGCCGAGGTAATCGCCGCGGCGCTCGCGCCGGATCACCGAGTTGTAGACGGCGCCCGCGGTGACGTTGGAGGCGCGGGAGGTGTTCTCGTCGGTGAAGCGCTCGTAGTGGCCGAGGTCGAGGTCGGTCTCGGCGCCGTCCTCGGTGACGAACACCTCGCCGTGCTGGAAGGGGCTCATCGTCCCCGGGTCGACGTTGATGTAGGGGTCGAACTTCTGCAGTTGGACCCGGAAGCCGCGGCTGACGAGGAGGCGGCCGATGGACGCCGAGGCGATCCCCTTGCCGAGAGAGGACACCACTCCCCCGGTTACGAAGAGGAATCGGGTGTCGCCAGGCCGTGGAGAACTCAAATTGACTCTGCCGAGCGAGTCTAGTTGCTTCGGCAGCGGAAGCCGCCCGATCGCGGCCAGAGATCGACCGAAACTCCGGGCTTAGGCCGCCTCGAGCAACTCCCGGGCGTGGCGGCTGGCGGTCTCGTCGCCACGATCGGCCCCGAGCATCCGGACGATCTCGGCAACCAGCTCGTCACCATCCACGCGCTCGACCTCGGCGGTCGCCTGGCCGCCGCTGACCCGCTTCTCGATCCGGAAGTGCGCGCCGGCGACCGAGGCGACTTGGGGCAGGTGGGTGATGCAGAGCACCTGCCGCTCCTCACCGAGCGCCCGCAGCCGCTCCCCCACCGCGCGCGCGGTGTTGCCGCCGATCCCCGCGTCGATCTCATCGAACACGTAGGTGGCAGCGCCGCCGCGGGCTCCCTGCCCGGCGAGCGCCAGCATCACCCGTGAGAGCTCGCCGCCCGAGGCGGCGTCGCGAAGCGGCGAGACCGGCATCCCCGGATTGGTCGCGACCCGGAACTCCACCCTCTCCTGGCCGTGTGGCCCAAAGCCCTCCGGATGCGGCTCGAGGTTGACCTCGAGCTTCGCGGCCTCCATCGCCAGCTGGCCGAGCTCCTCCGCCACCCGCTTCTGCAGCCTCCGCGCCGCCTTCGCTCGCACCTCGCTCAGCTGCGCGGCGAGCTCGGTCCGGCGCCGGGCGGCCTTGACGTGGGCGCGCTCGAGCTCCTCGGTCCGCTCGCCGGCCCCCTCGATCCCCTCGATCTCGGCGCGGCAGTGTTCGGCGTGGGCAAGCACCGACTCGATCGAGCCGCCGTGCTTTCGCTTCAGGCGATCGATGGCGTCGAGGCGCTCCTCGACCTGCTGCAGGCGGCCCGGCTCGGCCTCGATCCCATCGGCGTAGGCGCGAAGCTCCGCCGCCAGCTCGCGCAGCTCGACGGTCAGCTCGCCGGCGCGGGTCCCGAGCGCGTCTAGCTCGGGGTCGACGCCGTCCTGGGCGACGAGCGCCGCCTCGGCGAGGGCGATCGCCTCAGCGGCGCCACCTTCCTCGCCGGAACCCGCGACCGCGCCGAGCGCCTCGGAGGCTGCGCCTCGCAGGGCCTCGGCGTGGCGG
>JBOGZE010000391.1:0-14172 GCA_050697055.1 Solirubrobacterales bacterium | reverse complement strand
AGCCGGACGATCCCGGCCCGCCGAGCGGCCGCCTCCAGCGTCGAGGACGGCTGCGGGGCGGGCTCCACCGCCCGCTCGTACGCGGCGGTGACCTCGTCGGCGATCCGCGGCCAAGCGTAGCGCTCGGCGCTCCGGCGGCCCGCTTCGCCCATCGCGATCCGCCGCTCGGGCTCGTGCCAGAGGCTCTGCAGCTCCTCGGCCAGCGCCTGGGGATCGGCGGGCGGCACCAGGACCCCGTCGACGCCGTCGTGGACCACGTCCCGGTAGCCGGCGATCTGCGAAGCGATCACCGGGGTGCCCGCGGCGAAGGCCTCGATCAGCACCATGCCGAAGCTCTCGCCCGCGAGCGAGGGAGCGCAGAGCACGTCGGCCTCGCCCAGCCGCCGCCAGAGCTCCTCGTCGGAGACGTTGCCGATCGTGTCTATCCGGGCGGCGACCTCGGGGTCGGCGACCCGTCGGGAGATCTCCTCGGGATCGGCGCCGATCACGGTGAGACGGGAGGGCACGTGCTCGATCAGCGCCTCGAAGGCGGAGAGCAGGATCGGTAGCCCCTTGCGCTCCTCGGCCCTGCCCACGAACAGCAGACGCATGTGGTCGGCCGGAGCCTTGGCGCTTTGGGCGGCGGCGCCGAGATCGACCCCGTTGGGGATGATCTGGTAATCGCCCCCGAACCAGCGCCGGCCGGTCCAGGCGGCCGCCTCGGAGACGGCGATTCGGGCGGAGAGCTGGTTGAAGATCCGGCGGGCGCCGAGCAACGTCGCGATGTGGTTGGGGATCGCCTTGGTCGCGTAGGCGTGGAAGGTGCCTACCACGGGAGCGCCCCGGAAGGTGGCGGCGTCCCAGGAGACCAGTGGCGCCGGAGGCTCGTGGACGTGGACGACGTCGTAGCGGCCCGCGCGCAGCTCGCGGCGCAGCCGCACCAGGGAATCGGGAAAGGACGCGAGGTTGGAGACAGCGCCGTTGGCGCCGTAGCCGATCGTCCTGCCCAGGGGAACGAGGTAGTCGGGGGCGCGCTCGAGCCTGGGTGCGCTGCGGTGCATGCGGCGGCTGAAGCCGTCGGGGGGATCCCAGGGAGCGAGGACGCGGACGTGATCGCCACGGCCGAGAAACTGCTCGGCCAGCGCCTCCACGTGCCTGTTTACGCCTCCCTGATATGTCCAGGAGTAGGGCGAGACCAGCGCGATGCGCATCAAGGCAGGGTACCGAGAACGTCGGCCCGGCTTCAGTGACTTCTCTCCGCTCGCTGGCGGCCCACTAACCTGCTTTTCGTGGCCGACCGGACGTTCGTCAAGTTCACGTTCTTCAAGCTGGACCCCGCCTGGAGGCGACGCAGCGCCACCGAACGCGCCAGCGACAAAGCCGAGTTCCTGGCCGCCTGCGAGGACTTTGGCGAGGACCGCTCGCTGCGGGCCTACTCGACGGTCGGCACCCGGGGCGACACCGATCTCCTCCTCCTCAGCCAGAGCCCCGTGCTCGAGGATCTACACACCTTCCACGTGGTCGTCGCCCAGAGCGGCCTCGCCCGCTGGGCGACGATCCCCCACTCCTACCTGGCGATGACCAAGCCCTCGCCCTACTCAGAGGAGGAGTCGGTGCGCCCGGAGATCTGCACCTCGGAGCGCCGGTACCTGTTCGTCTATCCGTTCGAGAAGAAGCGCGAGTGGTACCGGCTGCCGCTCGAGGAGCGCCAGCGGATCATGGCCGACCACATCGACGTCGGACGCCGCTACCCGCAGATCACGATCAACACCGCCTACTCCTTCGGCCTCGACGACCAGGAGTTCGTCGTCTCGTTCGAGGCCGACGAGCCGGGCGAGTTCCTCGACCTGGTCCAAGAGCTCCGCGGCACCGAGTCGAGCGCCTACACCCTGCGCGACACCCCGATCTTCACCTGCGTGGCGATGTCCCTGCCCCGCACCCTCGACGCCCTCGACGGCACCGCGGCGACGGCGGCGGCGGCCACTCCGGCGTAGGCCAGCCTCTACCCTTTCCGGCTCGCGGTGATCGGAACCGAAGAAAATCCCCTGCGCGTCGCCGTCGTCGGCTCGGGACCGGCTGGCTTCTACGCGGCCGAGCACCTGCTCAGGCACGAGGGCACCACGGTCGAGGTCGACATGTTCGACCGGCTGCCAACCCCCTACGGGCTGGTCCGCGCCGGGGTCGCCCCCGACCACCCGAAGATCAAGTCGGTGATCCGCGTCTACGAGAAGACCGCCGCCCGGCCGGAGTTTCGCTTCTTCGGCAACGTCGAGGTGGGCGAGGACATCACGGTCGCCGAGCTCCAGGGGCGCTACCACGCGGTCCTCTTCGCCTATGGCACCAGCGTCGATCGCCACCTCGGGATCGAGGGGGAGGACCTTCCCGGCAGCCATTCGGCGACCGAGTTCGTCAACTGGTACAACGCCCACCCCGACTTCGCCGACCACGAGTTCGACCTCTCCTGCGAGCGGGTGGTGGTGATCGGCAACGGCAACGTCGCAACCGACGTCGCCCGCATGCTTGCCCTCACCCGCGAGGAGCTGGAGACCACCGACACGGCCGATCACGCGATCGAGGCCTTCGCCAACAGCGGCGTCAAGGAGATCGTCGTCCTGGGGCGCCGGGGACCCGCTCAGGCCTCCTTCACCAACCCCGAGGTCCGCGAGCTGGGCGAGATGAGCGACGCCGACATCGTCATCGACCCGGCCGAGGTCGAGCTGGACGACCTGAGCGAGGAGTGGCTCGACTCCGACGACGCCGCGCCAACAAACCGCCGCAACGTCGAGATCTTCACCGAGTTCGCCGGCCGAGAGCCGGAAGGCAAGAACAAGCGGATCGTGCTCCGCTTCCTCAGCTCGCCGGTCGAGTTCCAGGGGAACGCGAGGGTCGAGCGCGTGGTCGTCGGCAAGAACGAGCTCCACCGCGACGACTCGGGCGCGATCCGCCCCCGCGACACCGGCGAGCGCGAGACGATCGAGTGCGGCCTGGTGCTGCGCTCGATCGGCTACAGGGGTGTGCCGGTCGACGGCGTCCCCTTCGACGAGCGGAAGGGAGTGATCCCGAACGAGGGTGGCCGCGTTCACGACCCCGATTCCGGCGAGCAGGTGCCCGGCCTCTACGCCACCGGCTGGATCAAGCGCGGGCCCTCCGGGGTGATCGGCACGAACAAGAAAGACGGCCAGGAGACCGTCGACAACCTCTTCGCCGACCTCGAGGCCGGAAGGATCCCGGAGGCGCCGTTGGCCGGCGACCGCGGGGCCACCGAGGCGCTGCTCACCGAGCGCAAGCCCGACCACGTCACCTTCGAGGGCTGGGAGGCGATCGACGTCGCCGAGGTGGAGCGGGGCAAGCCCCACGGCCGCCCGCGGGTGAAGTTCTGCCGGATGGAGGAGATGGTCGAGGCGGCGAAGGGCGCGGTTCCCGGCTAGCGGACTAGGTGGGAGAGGGCGCGGCGCCGCGCAGAGTGGCCCCCAATGCGGCTTCGGCCCGCAGCTCGTGGGGTCGGTCGGTGACCACCGCGTCAGGGCTGAAGGCAAGGACCCGTTCAAGCAGCTCGGCGTCGTTGACGGTGCCGGTGTTGACGGATAGCCCGGCCTCGCGTAGCGCACCCACGAGGCGCTCCGAGAGCAGGAAGTGCTCGATCGAGACACCGGCGACGCCCGTCCGCGCCGCCCAGCCAGCGAGCGCCTCGGGCTCGTAGTCGGCCCAGACGATCAGCCGCGAGCGCACGCGAGCTTCGGCCGCCACCGCGCAGGCGCCGGAGTAGAAGCTGATCAGCTCGACCCGATCGACCGCTCCGGCCGCACTCAGCTGGGCGCAGATCGCCTCGGTCGTGCGGCTTGCAAGCGCCTCGTCCGCGTGCGCCTTGACCTCGAGCTGGAGGGTCAGGTCGGCAGGGGCAGCCCGGAGGAGCTCGCCGAGGAGCATCGGCCGCTCCTCCGTCGGCTCCCCGGCCCGGTCGAGCAGCCGTCCCGCGACGATCTCGCTCGCGGTGTGCTCGTGCGCCCAGCCCTCGAGAGTGGTTGCCAGCGGTAACAGCGGATCGTGCAGCAACACAAGCTCGCCGTCGGCGGTCAGCACCAGGTCGGTCTCGAGCCCCGCCAGCGGCCCGGCGATCGCCCCCGCCAGCGCCTTCGCCGAGGAGTCCGGCCCGTAGGCGCGTCCCAGTCGATGGGCGATGAAGTTCGCCTGCATCGTCGGCACCGATGAGAGCAGCACCCCGGTCGGGCCTTGTTACGCGTGCGTGAACGTTCCGTAACGAACGTCCCCTCCCGCGGCGGGGCCTAGTGGTGAAGCGTGCCGATGATCCGCGGGTGGCCGTCGATCACGGCCGCGTCGAAGAGCTCGAACCCGGTCCAGCCGGCCTCTCTGGCGAGCAGGTTGAGGCCTCCCTCGGTGAACCCCCAGTAGACGTACTCGTCGTCGGGGTAGACCTCGCCTGGCGCGTAGCGGTGAATCGGATCGCCGTCGAGGGATTCGCCAAAGACGCCGTGGGTCTCCACCAGGACCCGCCCGCCGGGCGCCATCTGGCGCCGCAACACCGCGAGCAGGCGGCGTGGCGCCTCAACGCGGTGCAGGATCCCGCAGCAGAGAGCGAAGTCGAACGGCTCGGCCAGCCGGTCGATCTCGAGGGCGTCCAGCCGGCGGTACTCGACCTCGGAGCCCAGGAGCCGGTGAATCGCCCGGAACCCCTCGCCACCAGCGAGCTCGATGCCCCAGCGGGCGCGTACCCACTCGACGTACTGCTCGTTGTCGACGGCGACCACCCGGCTCGCTCCGCGGGCCTCAGCAAGGAAGGCATAGAAGCCGTCGAAGGTCCCGAGGTCGAGCACCCGGAGGCCGGCGAAGTTGCCGGGAAGGGCGGGTATCCGGTAGCGATGGTCGCGCGCATAACCCGGCGCGTACAGGTTGGCGTCCCTGTTCAGAGCAAAGGTGTGGAACCAGAACGGGACCTCGTCAAGAGCAGCCTGGGCGTCCGCGGCATCGGCCTCGATCGGCAGCAAGTCGGCAACCTCGCGCTCCGCTGGCGTCAACCCAGCGAGCGCCGTGGCGGTCCAGGCGTTCACCTCGAGATTCTTCCTCTCTCTATACGCGGGGGCGCCGATCGTGGCGCCCTCCTATGTCCTGTTTCTCGCTGGCCGGCTCCCATCCGGCCCAACCTATCGATCATAAGGCTCAGTAGGACCAACGGCCCTCCGGGGCGGCCAGCGCACCACGGACCTAAGATCCCCCCGAATGGCGATCTCGCTCGACGAGGTACGGCTGCTGATCGAGGCCTCGCTGCCGGGGGCCGAGGTGGAGGTGGTCGACGAGACCGGGACGCAGGACCACCTGCGCGCCGAGGTCACCGCCCCGCAGTTCGAGGGGCTCTCGCGGATCGAGCAGCACAAGCTGGTGAAGAAGGCGGTCCAGGCCCGCTTCGACGACGGCTCGATCCACGCCCTCTCGGTCAAGACCTCGGTGCCGAGCTAGCCGCTGCGTATGATGAGCGGTGATGACTGAGCCGACGCTGAAGGACCGGGTCGAGGAGCTGATCCGGGAGAACCCGGTCCTCCTGTTCATGAAGGGCACCCCCGAGCAGCCCCAGTGCGGCTTCTCGATGCGGGTGGTCGGCGTGCTCGACGCCTACGGGGTCGAGTACGCGGCGCTCGACGTGCTCCCGGCGCTGCAGCCGCTGCGCGAGGTGACCGCGGAGATCTCCGACTGGCAGACCTTCCCCCAGCTCTATGTCAACGGGGAGCTGGTCGGCGGCGCCGACATCGTCGAGGAGATGGACGATTCGGGCGAGCTCGCCGATCTGCTGGGAGCGGAGAAGCCCAAGGATGCCGCCCCCTCGGCGAAGCAGGAGCTCCAACAGGACCCGCAGCAGTCCCCGCCGATCCAGATCGAGCGCTCCTAGGGGCCAGCCCCCTTGGCGCAGGACGACTCGCTCGCCGATCTCGAAGTTTTTGTCGGCGAGTGGTCGATGGCGGCCTCGCCACCCGGCGGTCCTCCCTGGCCGGGGGAGGGGCGGGTGACCTTCGAGTGGATGGAGGGGGGCGGATTCCTGGTCGAGCGCTGGACCGTCGAGATGCCCGAGGCGCCCAACGGCGTCGCGCTGATCGGGACCGGCGACTCACCGGGGAGCTACCGGCAGCACTACTTCGACTCCCGCGGCGTCCACCGCGTCTACGAGATGAGCCTCGAGGGCGGGACATGGAAGCTGTGGCGGGACGAGCCGGACTTCTTCCCCCAGCGATTCACCGGGACGATCAGCGAGGAGGGCAAAACGATCGCCGGCCGCTGGGAGATCGCGGAGGACCGCGAGAACTTCGAGACCGATTTCGATCTGACCTACACCAGGATCGAGTAGGACCGGCCCGCCCCGGCGCCAATCCCGCCCGGCGCTTCGAGCTAGACCGCGGCGGCCTGCTCGGCCGCGTCTTCCTTGACCTGGAAGGAGGAGCCGCAGCCGCAGGCTGCGACGACGTTCGGGTTGTTGACCGAGAAGCCGGCGCCCTGGAGGCCATCGACCCAGTCCACCTCGGAGCCGAAGACGAACTGCATGCTGGTCTTGTCGACGACGACCGCGACGCCCTGATGCTCGAAGCGGTGGTCGTCCTCCTTCGGCCCGTCGAAGGCGAGGGCGTACTGGAAGCCGGAGCAGCCGCCGCCGCGAACGGCGACACGAAGAGCCTGCTCGGTGCCGTTCTCCTGATCCGAGAGCAGTTCCTTGATCTTGCCCGCCGCCTTGTCGGTCAAGGTGATTGGCTGAGGTGCCTCACTCATCGGACTGAATTGTAGAGATCCTCTCCGCTTGCTTTGCAGCCGAGCCTTCCCCGCCCTCCCCGTACACCCAGTCGAGATACTGGAGGATGCGGCGGGAGTCGTTGATCACCTCGTCGCCGTCGACCAGCACCGGCACATAGCGCTGCTTGGTCAGCTCGGAGATCTCGGGGCGGTTCGCCCGCCGCTGGGCGACCCTCTCGGTCCGGTATTCGAGGCCGAGCTTCTTCAGGCGCCGCGCCGCAGCCCCGCAGGGACAGAGGAAGTTGGTGGGGGTGCGGCAGCGGTAGAGGACCCGGCGCGGTTCCGTCATCTCCCTCCGAAGGGAAGCAGACGGAGGGCGGCGCCGGCGCTCCGCAGCGCGGCGTCCTGAAGTCGGTGGCCGTCGGCGCGCCCGCCGAGCTCTTCCAACTCCCATTGCACGGTGTCCTCGAGCGTCTCCTCGTGGGGCCGGGGCGAGAACCCGAGCTCGCGGCGGGCCTTCTGATTGCTGTAGGTCCACCACTGCATCCCGGAGTGGATCTCATCGGATGAGGTGGGTATAGGGATGCCCAGACGCTCCATCGCCTCGGCGCCGGCCAGCATCAGTTGACCCTGGGCCCTGAGCGGCGGCGGCGGAACCCCGGCGATCCTGCTGAGGTCTGCGAAGAGCCGCTTGAGGGTGAAATTGCGGCCCGCCAGCAGGTAGCGCTCTCCCTCATGACCAAGCTCGTCGGTGAGCAGCTGCCCGCGGGCGACGTCGCGGACGTCGACGATGTTGATCGCCCCGTCGAGGTATCCGGGGATGCGGCGCAGCAGCAGCCGGCGGACCAGGGCATTGGAGGTTCCGCTCGGGTTCGGGTCATCGGGGCCGAGTACGAAGGTTGGGTTGACCACCACCACCGGCAGGCCGCGGGTCCCAACCCGCATCGCGACCGCCTCGGCGTCGTGCTTGGAGTTGACGTAGGCGATGTCGAGGCCCCCTGCGGTGAAGGGCTGGGTCTCGTCCGCGGCGCCGCCCGGCTCCGCCACCCCCACCGCGCTCGAGCTGGAGGTGAGGACCGCCCGCAGCACCCCCGCCCGCAGCGCCTCCTCCATCACGTTGCGGGTGCCCCCGACATTGACCTCGAAGACGCGATTGCGGTCGCGGCGGCGCATCGAGGTGGTCCCGGCGATGTGGAAGACGCGCTCGACCCCCCTCATCGCCTTGCGGACCGAGTCGCGATCGAGGACGTCGCCGGGGGCCCGCTCCCACTCGAACTCGCTCAGGTGCCCGGTATCACTCCCCTTGCGTACCAACAGCCTCAGGTCGTCGCCGCGGTGGGCGAGCTCCCGGACCACGTGCGAGCCGATGAAGCCCGTCCCGCCGGTGACGAGCGTCTTCGCCATCGGCGGTCATGGTAGAACGCACACCGTGACCGCCTCGACCCGGACCGCGATCGTCGCGGACACCACCTCCTACCTGCCGCGCGAGCTGCTCGAGCGGCACGACGTTCATCTGATTGACCTCTACGTCGGTCTCGAGGGCGAGCAGGAGCGGGAGGGAGAGATCCGCAACCTTTCGGCCTTCTACGAGCGCCTGCGCACCTCGGGCGAATCGGTCACAACCTCCCAGCCGTCGGTGGGGGATTTCCTCGCCGTCTATGAGCCGCTGCTCGCCAAGGGGCGTGAGATCGTCTCGATCCACCTGGCCGCGGGCATCTCGGGAACCTACGAATCGGCGGTGCAGGCCCGCGAGCGGCTGACCGCCGACGGCAAGGGCGGCGAGCGGATCCACGTCTTCGACTCCCGCACCGGCGCCGGCGGCATGGGCCTGATGATCCTCGGAGCGGCCCGCGTGGCCGAGGAGGGCGGCTCGGGCGCCAAGGTACAGGCCGCCGCCGATGAGGTGCGAGCAGGGTTCAAATTCTGGTTCGCCGTCGACACCCTCGAGTACCTGCGGCGCGGCGGCAGGATCGGCGCCGCCCGAGCGTGGCTCGGCTCGACCCTAAAGATCAAGCCGATCCTGACGCTCGAGGACGAGATTACCCCGGTCGAGCGGGTCCGGACCCGTTCGCGCGCCTTCGAGCGCCTGGTCGACTACGCGCGCCAGCGCCACGAGGACGGCGCAGATGCCTGGGTCGTCCAGCACGTTCAGGATCCCGA
Organism: Solirubrobacterales bacterium; assembly: GCA_050697055.1. GTDB lineage: Bacteria > Actinomycetota > Thermoleophilia > Solirubrobacterales > 70-9 > CAVVYV01. The sequence continues at coordinate 5,304 of JBOGZE010000391.1, read as the reverse complement.
GAACGCCGCCAGGCTGGTCGATGCTTGCTGGCCGATCTTCGGCCGCGACCCGATCTTTATCTCGGAGATCGGCCCGGTGATCGGTGCCCATGTCGGGCCGGGCCTGCTCGGGGTCGGCGCCACCAGCGGCGCCCTGGTCGAGCCGGGGCCCACATGAAACGGGTCGCTCCTCCATCGTCAAACGGGTGGCTCCTAGCGGAGCCCCCTCGCACATGCGGAGCCTCCCATTAGGCTCAGTGCGTGACCGCTGATTCCTCAGGGGAGGCGCCGGAGGTCCTGTTCGTCTGCGTCGGCAACGCGGGGCGCAGCCAGATGGCAGCGGCCCTGCTCGAGCGCAAAGCCGAGGGGCAGGTGACGGTCTTCTCCGCCGGCAGCGAGCCGGCCGACGAGCTCCATCCCGCGGTGATTGAGGCAATGAAGGAGGTCGGAATCGACCTCGCGGGAGAGCACCCGAAGCAGCTCGAGGACCGGATGGTGAAGGAGGCCGACGTGGTGATCACGATGGGCTGCGGCGATGCCTGCCCGATCTACCCCGGGAAGCGCTACGAGGACTGGGAGGTGGAGGACCCGAGCGGCAAGGACCTGGAGACGGTGCGCGGGATCCGAGACGAGATCGCCGCCCGGGTCGGCGCGCTGCTGGCGGAGCTGACGCAGCGAGTCTAGGGACGGCTTCGCCATCAAACGGGTCGCTCCTTACGGAGCGCCCTCGCACCTGCCTAGGAACCGCGGCGACGGCCGAGCGCGATCACGCCGCCGATCAGGAAGCCAACCGCGGCCGCCCCCACCAGGAGCTCGGTGCGATGCTCGCTGACTTGGCGGCGCAGGTTGGTGATCTCACCCCAGCGCGTCCGGAGTGCGTCGACGGAGCGGGAGAGCTGCTGGCGCTGGGCGACGATGTCGCGGCGGATCTCGTCCGCCGAGCGGCTCCCGGGAGGAGGCATCGTCCGTTGCCCGTCGCTATGCACCCGGATGCTGGGAGCCTGGCCGGGCCGTGCGCTCATCGGGCGCCCTCCTCTCCGTTGAAGGCCGCTCTGATCTCCTTCGCCTCCTCGATCGCCATGTCCGGCGTCGGTGGGGCGCCACGCTTGAAGGCGCGCCAGGCGTACAGCCCGGCCCCCGTGGCGATCAGCAGGAAGAACGCCGCCTCGATCAGGAAACCGGCCCAGATGTTGTTCTCGAAGAAGAGGTCGTCGAGCAGCCAGGCGATCCCGTGCATGATCATCGCCAGGGCAAGAAGGAGGAAGACGCCGGCGGCGATCGCGGTGACCGAGCCCTGGAGCAGGCGGTTGAACTTCTCGGTGACCTCGGTCTTGGCAAGCTCGATTTCCTCGCGGACGAGGACGGTGGCGCGATCTGAGATCTCGAAAACGAGCTCGCCCACGGTCATCTCGTCCGGCGAGGAACTGCCGTCGGGGCCCGCGTCGCCCGGGCCAGAGCCCGGCGGGGTCGACTCCGCGTGCCCGCGTTCCTCATCGCTCACTCGGGCGGTTCCTCCTTGAAGACCCGCCTGTAGATCACCTCGGAGAGGCGATGCGCCGCCACCGTCGCCAGCGCTCCGGTGGCCGCGAGGAGGGCCGCCCAGATCAGTCTGCGCAGGATGTAGCTGTCCACTTCCGCTCCTTGTCGCGCTACTTGGTCTGCGCTGCGGAGTAAACCAACTCCGCGGGCTCGCCAGCGGGCCGGTCCGGCCCCCACTCGGGGTAATTGCCCCAGCGCTCGAAGAAGGTGCGGTAGACGGCGTGCGTCCAGCGGCTGTCGGCGGCATCCAGGAGGCCGTGCGAACCTGCCGGCAGGATCCAGACGCGGACCAGGTCGTTGCCCTTCGCCGCCTCGGCAAGGATCCGCGCCTGCTCCACCTTGACGATCGGATCGTCCTCCGGGTGGAGGATGAGGAGCGGAACTCTGGCGTCGCCGACCTGGTCGCGGCCGGTGGAGCGCCGCCAGATCTCGTCGGCGTCGAGCCGGTAGTAGGGAGCCGAGACGTGCTCCATCACGTGCAGCATGTCCTCGGCCTCCGGCGGCCAGCGACCCGAGCGAATCCGCGAGGTCAGCGCCGCCTCGAATGCCCGGTGCAGCGGGTAGCGCGGGTGGCCCCTGGGCACCGGCTCGGAAAGGCGCCCCCACACCTGCTTCGGCACCGCCGGCGGCGAGACCGAGAGGATCCCGCCGTCCAGCGCATCCGCGGTCTCGTCGTAGTGGCAGGCGTTGACGACGCAGCCTCCGCCGAGCGAGATCCCCAGCGCCCCGGCGCTGGTCGCTCCGAGGCTCTTCATGTAGCGGGCGAGGGCAAGGATGTCGAGGCCCTCCTTCCAGCCGCCAGTTGAGGGGGCCGGCGAGGTCAGCTCGGTCATCCCGAAGCTGCGGAGGTCGAGCACGGCGACGTTGAAGCCCCATTCGTAGAAGGCGCGAACCGCGATCTGGCGGACGTAGTCGAAGCGACTGGAGGTGAAGATGCCGTGGACGACGATCAGGCCGGGGCGCGCCTCCTCCTGGAGGGCGATCGAGGCCGCGATCCGCTCGCCGTCCGCTCCCTCGACGATGTGGTCCTTGAACTGGCCGGGGTAGCGGTAGCCGATCACCGCTCCCTCACGATGCTGGGCGACAACAAAGTTGGAGATGTCGGCGAGGCCCTGGCGAGCCTCGGCCCAGTCGCTGTGCCGGAGGTGCTCGGGTATCGCCTCCAGGTCGCGCATTAGCGCGTCCATGCTGCGCTCCCGCTCGGGGGGAACCGGCAGCGAGCGCGGGGTGCGCCGCTCGAGGCGCAAGAGGAAGTCACGCACGTGGCCACCGACAAGCTGCCCCAGCAGCCAGAGCGGCAGCAGCACGATCCCCACCAGGACGTTGGCCAGCTTGGCGGCGCCGTGCAGGACCTGGTCCTGGCGGCGCGTCCGTGCCAGCCCCTCCCACATCGGCTCGCCCTTAGCCCGCGACGCGCTCGGCCGCCGGACGCGGCTCGAGCCCCCCGCAGATCGTCTCCACCACCAGCTCCTTGGCGTGTTCGAAGTCCTCATCGGCGCCCGGGACCACCTCGAAGATCCAGCCGGTGAGGAGCTGCTCGATCGCCCCATAGAAGAGCATCGACGCGAACGCCGGGCTGACGTCCTCGCGGAACTCACCGGCCGCCTGGGCGTCGGCGACGATCTTCTCGATCAGCTCGTACGCCTGCCTGATCTCGGCAAGGTGAGTGCGGCCGAACGAGTTCGCCGCCCGGGTTACCTCGACGATGATCACCTTCATCAGCTCGGGCTCGTGCCGGTAGGACTCGATGATGAAACCGGCGACCCCGCCGAGCTTCTCCCGCACCGAGCCACCGCCCCGCTGGACCTTCTCGCTGGCGTCGAGCAGCAACGACCAGCGCTCGGTGAAGAGCTCGTTCAGCATCTGGTCCTTCGAGTCGAAGTAGTGGTAGACAAGCCCGTAGGCGACCCCCGCCTCGCTGGCGACGTCCGAGACCCTTGCGCTGTGGAAACCCTGCCGGGCGAAGACCCGGATCGCGGCGTCGAGGATCGCCCGGCGCTTGTCGGCCTGGCCGTTGCCCATCAGCTCGCCTCCGCCGCGATCGCCGGCTCGGCGAGCGGGGCGGCTGCCTCGGACGCCTGGGGCCAGCGGTAGGCGCCCTCGCGCCGGTTCCGCAGCGAGGGCAGGCTCTCCCTGATCCGGTCCTGGGCCGAGAAATCGAGCTCGGCGCTGACGAAGCACTCGCGGTCGGGAGCCTCGGCGAGGACGACCCCCCAGGGATCGACGATCAGCGAGCGGCCAAAGCTCCGATAGTGCGGCGGTGCCTCGCCGATCTGGTCGGCGGCGACGATGAAGACCTGGTTCTCGACCGCGCGGGCGCGCAGCAGGACCTCCCAATGATCGCGGCCGGTGCGCTCGGTGAAGGCGGATGGCACCGTTACCACGCGCGCCTCGCGGAGGGCGAGGATCCGGTAGAGCTCGGGGAAGCGGAGGTCATAACAGACGGTCAGCCCGACGGGGACGCCGCCGGCGTCGGCGACGACGATCTCATCGCCCGGCTGCTCCGCGGCCGACTCGCGGTAGGCGACCTCGTCGACGTCCACGTCGAACATGTGGATCTTCCGGTAGACCGCGCACCGGTCGCCGCCGGGCCCGAACAGGACTGAGGTGTTGGAGAGCTTCTCCTGGCCCGGGACCAACTCGGCGATGCTGCCGGCGACCAGGTGGATGCCCAGCTCCCGGGCCCAGCCCGCCGCCGCGGTCAGGGCGGGGCCGTCGAGCGGCTGGGCGGCGGCTTTCAGCGTCTCGACGTCCCCGAGGACGGTCCATTTCTCGGGGAGCACCACCAGGTCGGCGCCGTCGGTGGCGGCGCCTCGGACGAGCCGCTCGGCCACGTCGAGATTGCGCTCGTAGTCCCCGGTTGAGTTGAGCTGTACAGCGGCGGCGCGCATCACTTCTCCTCGTGATCCAGCCTGGGCCGCTCGGCGGCCGAAATTCGGCTGACTGACCAGTCAATCTAGCGCCCGGCCACCACGGACGCTGCGCGAAAACCACCGGTAGGCGGAGTCCCAGCAGGTTGAAGTCATGTGCGAAGCTCGCCGAGGAGGTCCTCGCCGGGGTGCAGGGGACCGACGGCGACGGCTCCGCGGACGAGCCCTGCTCAACCAGGTAGCCGACGGCATAGGATCGGCCTGTGAGGGTCCTGGTCACCGGGGCGACCGGCAAGGTCGGCCACGCGATCGCCACGGCGCTGCTTGAGCGCGGCGAAGAGGTACGGGCCCTGGTGCGCGATCCGCGACGTGCCGCCGAGGTTCTGCCCGCCGGGATCGAGCTGGTCCGCGGCGACGTCACCGAGCCCGCGACCCTGTCGCCCGCGGTGGAGGGGTGCGAGCTGGTCTTCAACTCGATGGGGCTCCCCGAGCAGTGGGTCCGAGACGACGGCATCTTCGAGCGGGTGAATGCGATCGGCAGCGGCGACCTGGCGCGGGCGGCGAAGCGGGCCGGCGTCCGCCGCTTCCTTCACACCTCCACCCACGACGTCTTCTCGGCCGAGACCGGGGAGCGGTTCGATGAGACGATGCTGGCCACCGAACCGAAGGGCACGCCGTACGAGCGCTCCAAGCAGCATGCCGAGGAGCTGGTGCTGGCCGAGCGCGACGGGATGGAGGTGGTGATCCTCAACCCCTCCGGGATCTACGGACCAGGTCCGTCCTCCACCGTCTCCTTCGACAAGGGAATGTTCGAGCGCTGGTCCGCAAGCGCCTGCCCGCGCTGCCGCCGGGTGGCAGCGGGCTCGCCTTCAGCCCGGGCGTCGCGGCCGGGCACCTGCTGGCTGCCGAGAAGGGG
>JBOGZE010000390.1:0-16546 GCA_050697055.1 Solirubrobacterales bacterium | reverse complement strand
GCTGTCCGGAGGGGAGCGCCAGCGCGTCGCCCTGGCGCGGGCCCTCGCCCGCCGTCCGCGCGCCCTGCTGCTCGACGAGCCGCTCTCGGCGCTCGACACCCGCACCCGCGCGGCCGCGGCGCGTGAGCTCGCAGCGGCGATCGTGGAGGCGGACGTCCCCACCCTCCTCGTCACCCACGACTTTACGGAGGCCAGTCAGCTCGCCGACGAGGTGGCGATCATGGACGCCGGCCGGGTGGTTCAGCGGGGCACCGCGGCACAGCTGGCCGATTCGCCCTCCTCCCCCTTCGTCGCCGACTTCACGGGCGCCGTCGTCCTCAACGGCGAGGCTGCCCGCACGGAGGGCGACCTGACGGTGGTAAGTCTGGACGGCGGTGGTGAGATCAGGAGCACCGACGTCGCCCGTGGACCGGTCGGGGCAAGCATCTACCCCTGGGAGATCGCGATCGAGCCCCCAGGGGCGCCTGGTGGCGGATCGGCGCTCAACCGGCTCGAGGCGGAGGTGCTGAGTGTCACCGCGGTGGGAAACCGGGCGCGGGTCGGCCTGCTCGCAGGGCAGCACCTGACCGCGGAGATCTCCGGCACCTCCGCCTCGCGGCTCGGCCTGGCACGAGGCGGCAGGGTCTCGGCGACGTGGAAGGCGACTGCGACACGCCTGATCGCGCGTTGAGCTCCCGGCGCCGGCATCGGCTAGCGTCGTCTTCCCAGCTAGCAGGAGGTGGAGATGACGGCGCGGGAGTGGATCGACAAGTTCGCGGCGGAGCTCGGGGCGGATCCGCCCAGCGACGAGGAATTCGACGCGATACTCGAGCTGGCCGCGGTCGCGGCGCACGACTCGGAGCGGGTTGCGGCGCCGGTGGCCTGCTGGCTCGGCGGCGTGTCGGGCCGCTCGCTCACCGAGCTGCAGGGGATCGCCGAGCGGATAGCGATCGGCTAGCCGGCGATCACCGCGGCAGCCCGCTCGAGGTCCGCCGGCGTGTTGACGTTTAGGCAGATCAGCTCCGGATCGCCGAACCGGGCGAGCTCGGTCTCGGTGACGATGCGGGGGTCGAGCCCGGAGACCGCCTCCTGCGCCGACGCGCCACCGGCCAGCGCGGCCTCGAGCGCGGGCGCCACCGTGGGCTCGTAGCGGGCAAGCAGCGGCTGGACGCGCCCGGTGGCCTCAACCACCGCTGCGCCGCCGTCGAGCCCGGCAAGCCACTCGAGCAGGGCCGGCGGCACAAACGGCATGTCACACGCGAGCGCCACCACCGGCCTGCCGCCTGACGCGGCGAGCGCGGTGAGCAACCCCTGGAGCGGGTGGATCGGCTTGGCTGGCTCGCGGAGGACGCGGCATGACACCGGGGGCAGCGGCGAGTCGGGCTTGGCGATAACCACAGGCTCGAGCGACGCGGCCTCGACGGCCGCCAAGACGTGGGCGATCAACGGATGCCCGGCGAGCCCCACGAGCGCCTTCGGGCTCCCCATCCGCCGGCTGCGGCCGCCCGCAAGCACAGCACCGATCGCGCCCGCTCCGATCATCATTTGCCAAGTGTCCCAAGTACCCTCGGCACCGAGGCCGCTGCGATGCCGGCTGAGCTGATCGAGATCGAAGAGGCGAGGCGCCTGGTGGTGGGGCAGGTGTCGCCGCTCCCCGCCGAGCGGGTGCCGCTGCGCGAGGCCCTCGGCAGGGTGCTCGCGGTCGAGGTCAGCGCGGCCGACCCCGTGCCAGGGTTCGACAACTCCGCGATGGACGGGTTCGCCCTGCGCGCGGCCGACACGTCCTCGGCCTCCGGCGAGGTGCCGGTGACGCTCGACGTCGTCGACGAGTCGCGCGCCGGGCGCCCGGCGGAACGGCCCGTCGGGCCAGGCGAGGCGATCCTGATCTCGACCGGCGCGATGGTCCCCGAGGGCGCGGACTCCGTGGTTCGCGTCGAGGACACGAGCTCGCGCGACGGTCGTGTCGAGATCGGCGTCGCGGTCGAGACGGGACTAAACGTGAGGCGGGCAGGCGAGGACGTGCGCAGCGGCGACACCGTCGTCCGCCCGGGAACCGTGCTCGGGCCGGCCGAGCTCGGGGTGATCGCCTCGGTCGGGCGCGACGCCGTCGAGTGCACGCGCCGGCCCAGCGTCTGCGTCATAACCACGGGCGACGAGCTGCACGAGCCCGGCGAGCCGTTGGGCCCCGGCGGGGTTCGCAACTCCAACGCCCACTCGGTGCCGGCCCTGGTCGAGCGCGCGGGGGGCGTGATCGTGCGCGTCGAGACCGTGCCCGACGAGCCCGCCGCTACGCGGGGGGCGATCAAGCGCGCGCTCGACTCCGACGTCGTCGTGATCTGCGGCGGCGTCTCGGTCGGCGAGCACGACCACGTGCGGGCAGCGCTCGCCGAGCTGGGGGTCGAGGAGGCCTTCTGGGGAGTCGCGCTGCGCCCCGGGAAGCCGACCGTGTTCGGCACCCACGCGGGCGGTGCCCTCGTCTTCGGGCTCCCCGGGAACCCGGTCTCGGCGATGGTCACGTTCCTGCTGCTCGCCCGGCCCGCGATCGAGGCGCTGCTCGGCTCGAACCCTGGCCGGCATCGCGCGACAGCGATCCTCGACGAGAACTATGCGAAGAAGCCGGGGCGGGCCCATGCCGTCCGCTGCCGGCTCGAGCTCGCCGCAGACGGGTGGCACGCGCGCACCACCGGCGAGCAGGGGTCGCACGTGCTCACCTCGATGCTCGGCGCCGAGGCGCTCGCCCTGATCCCGACCGACAGCGGGAGCGTGAGCGCCGGTGAGCGCGTCGAGATCGAGCCTCTACGATGAGCGGCGTGACCGTCACGGTGCGGCTGTTCGCGATGCTCCGCGAGCGCGCGGGTCGCGACGCGTTCGAACTCGAGCTGGCTGACGGGGCGACGGTCGCGGACGCGCTCGAGGCGCTGCGGGATCGGGATAGCCTCGGCGACATGCTGGAGCGCATGCCCATCATGGCGGCGGTCAACCGCGAGTACGCGGCGAGCGAGACGCCGCTCACCCCGGGCGACGAGCTGGCCCTGATCCCGCCGGTGAGCGGCGGCGGCGAGACCGGCCCGCGCGCGGATTCGGAGCCCCATGTGCGGATCAGCGCGCACCCGCTCTCGCTCGACGCCGTCGCCGGCGAGGTCGTCCGGCCCGAGGCGGGTGCGATCGTGTGCTTCCAGGGCACGACCCGCGACGTCGACCGGCTCGAGTACGAGGCCTACGTGGAGATGGCCGAGCAAAGGATCGCCGCGATCCTGCGCGAGTGCGTGGACCGGCACCGACTCGCGGCGGCCGCGGCCGAGCACCGGGTCGGGGCGGTCCCGCTCGGCGAGCCCAGCGTGATCGTCGCGGTCTCCGCCCGCCACCGCTCCGAGGCGTTCGCCGGCGCGCGCGAGGCGATCGACCGGATCAAGGCCGAGGCCCCGATCTGGAAGCGGGAGGTCGAGGATGGGGACCGCGGGGTTTCGCGGTGGGTCGAGGGCACCGTTCCGGAGGACGCGCCGGCGGGAGGGCGAGCCCGGTGAGCGAGGCGAGGCTCACCCACCTCGACCAGGCGGGCGCGGCCCGCATGGTCGACGTCGGCCCCAAGCCGGAGACGCGACGTGTCGCGCGCGCCGAGGCGCGGGTGAGGATGAGCCCCGAGGTTGCCCGGGCCGTGGAGGCCGGCGACGCCCCGAAGGGGGACGTGCTCGGCGCGGCCCGGCTGGCCGGGATCCAGGCGGCGAAGCGCACCTGGGAGCTGATCCCGCTCGCCCACCCGCTGCCGCTCGACCGGGTCGACGTCGAGGCCACGGTCGACGCGGCCGAGGGCGTCGTCGTGTTGACCGCGGAGGCCTCAGTCACCGCCCGCACCGGGGTCGAGATGGAGGCGATGACCGCGTGCGCCGTAGCGGCGCTGACCGTCTACGACATGGTCAAGGGAATCGAACGCGGGGTGACGATCGAGGGGATCGCGCTGGTGGAGAAGAGCGGCGGCCGCAGCGGCGAGTGGCGCCGCGGCGAGTGAGCCGTGCGCGCGGCGGTGGTCACGATCTCGACCTCGAAGGCGCGGGGAATGGGCGAGGACGAGAGCGGGCGCAGGCTGACGGAGCTGGCCTCGCGGATCGGCGCCGAGGTAGTCGGCGCCGAGGTGATCCCGGACGACCGCGGCCTGATCGAGGAGCGGCTCCGGTTCCTCGCCGACGAGGAGCGCTGCGAGCTCGTGATGACGACCGGCGGAACCGGATTCGCCCCCTCCGACGTCACCCCCGAGGCGACGCTCGCGGTGATCGAGCGCCAGGCACCCGGCATCGGCGAGGCGATGCGTGCCGCGTCGCGCGACCACACCCGTCACTGGATGCTGTCGCGCGCCGTAGCCGGGATCCGGGGCTCGACCCTGATCATCAACTTCCCGGGCAGCCCCGCGAGCATCGAGCAGTCCGGCGAGGCGATCGCCGAGGCAATGCCCCACGCGCTGGAGCTGATCAGCGGGCGCCACTCGCCGCACTAGTAGCCGGTGCCGACGACCGCCGGCGTCAGTCAGTTGGTCACGGTCGGCACGCCCTCGCTTACCCGCCGATCCGGCTCATGGTGCGCGGCGGGGGGCGGAAGCCTGGCTCGTTGACGTGATGCTTCAGCTCCTTGCGCCAGACGGCGTCGCGGACGATCCGCTCCAGCTCCGCGTCGTCCGCGCCGCCGCGCAGCGGGTCGCGCAGGTCGGTCTCGTGGCGGGAGAAGAGACAGGTGCGAAGCTTTCCGTCGCTGGTCAAGCGGATCCGGTTGCAGTCGGCGCAGAACGGCTCCGAGACGGGGTTGATGAAGCCGATCTCGCCCTTGCCGTCGGCAAACCGGAACACCCGCGCAGTGGCCGAGGGCTCGCGTGGCAGCTGCTCGAGCCGGTAGCGGGACTCGATGATCTCCCTGATCTCCCCGCCGGTCAGGACCGCATCGGGGGTCCACGCTCGATCGCCGTCCAGAGGCATGAACTCGATGAAGCGCACCTGGTACTCCGTCGAGCGGGCGAACTCGCAGAAGCGCAGGACCTCGTCCTCGGTGAAGTCGCGCATCGCGATCGCGTTGACCTTGATCGGGCGGACCTGCGGGAAGGCGGCGATCGCCTCGAGCCCGCGCAGCACTTGGGGCAGCGAGTCGCGGCGCGTGATCTGGAAGAAGCGGTCGCGAGCTAGCGAGTCGATCGAGACGTTCACGCGGCCGATGCCGGCCTCGACGAGCGACGCAGCGTCGCGCTCGAGCAGATAGCCGTTGGTGGTCAGGGAGAGGTCGCGCAGCCCCTCGATCCGGGCCAGCATCGCCACCAGCTTGGGGAACTCGCGCCGGACGAGCGGCTCGCCGCCGGTGAGCCGGACGTCCTCGATCCCCAGCGAGGCGAGGAGGCGCACCAGCCGCTCGATCTCCTCGAAGGAGAGGATCTCCTCGCGCTCCAGCCACGGGAGTCCCTCGGCCGGCATGCAGTACTGGCAGCGGAAGTTGCAGCGGTCAGTGACCGAGACGCGAAGGTCGGTGATCGCCCGGCCGTGGGCGTCGCGGAGGGACCCAGACGGCTTCAAGCCGCTCAATCCACTTCGAAGTCGGCCGCAGGCGGCCCGCCGGGCGCCGGCTTCGCCGGCACCTCGATCTGATCCTTCGCCTTGCTCTGCGGGTTCCCGGCCACGCCGCCCTGGAAGCCGGCGATCGTGCGGTCCTGCAAGCTCATTGTCGGCGTGTTCTCGGCGGTGATCGGATCGCGATCGATCTTCGTCGCCTTCGCCCGAGTGTTCTTGAAGAAGGCGGCGTTCGACGGCTGCTGGAGGGGCCCGCCGGCGACGAGGTTGTTGGCGTAGAAACTGGGCTCGCCATTGGGGTTCTCATCGCTCGGCCCCTGCCAGGCGAAGATCGAAGACATCACCCCCGGCGGGCAGACCTCCGACACGTTCGCAACCCCCTCGGTTGCGGAGAACTGGTTCTCCAGGCGCACCCAGTCGCCGTCGGAGACCCCCAGCTTCTCGGCGTCCTGCGGGTTGATCGTCACCTCGTTGTAGGGGACCTGGGTCGCGAGCTCGGTCGTCCACCGGTAGGTGTAGCCGGACTGCCAGACCGCCTGGTAGCGGACAGTGGTGACGAAGTAGGGGTACTGGTCGTCGGGCTTGATCTCGTCGGGCAGGAAGGCGAGGGGGTCCGCGCTGGTCCACTTCTGGTCTCGGGCGACGAAGTTCGCCTTGCCGTTCGGGGTCTCGAACTCGTCCTCATAGACGCGCTTCGTCCCGACGAGCTCGCCGCCCTCCTTGGTGATTGGGATTTGGACGCCGTTGTTTCCGAGCTGCTTGAGACGATCGCGCGAGAGCAGGTTGAGGCCGAGGGTCTTGCCCTCCTCGGTTTGCTGGGCCCCCTCGTACACGGACGCGTGATCCTCGTAGGCCCACTCCTTGGGGTCGAGGGTGCCGTGCTTCTCGGCGAAGCGGCGGGCGATCTCGGCGAAGACCAGGTAGTCGGCGTGCGCCTCCCCCGGGGGATCGCAGAACTGGTTGTTGATCCGCAGCCGCCGCTCGAGGTTGGCCCGGGTGTAGGTGTACTCGCCCCACTGGGTCGAGGGGAGAACGACGTCGGCGACCGAGGTCATGTCGGAGGGGCGGATGTTGATCTCGACGACGAACGGCACCTTCTCGACGAACCCCCGAAGCTGCTCGGCCTGCTGCGACATCCGCAGCGGGTTGCAGATCGCCGTCAGCAGGAAGTCGATCGTCCCCTTCTCGAGCTCCTGCCAGAGGTTTCGGCGCTTGAGTCCGTCCTCCTGGGGGTGGGGCCAGTCGAAGTCGAACATGTAGGCGTCCTGGTGGCCACCCTGGCGGCCGAACACCTGACCCTCGCGGCCGAGGGAGCCGAGCAGCAGCGCCAGGTTCGCGTAGGTCGACAGCACCGCCTCGTTCTGGGTCCCCTGCCAGATCAGCCCCTTCTCGAAAAGGATCGAGGTCTTGTTCGGCTTGCCGAGCAGGCGGGCGGCCTCCCGAACCTTCGCCGCCGGGACCCCGGTCACGACCTCGGTGTTCTCCGGCGTGTACTTCGCCTGTGAGGCGACCCGGCGCAGCTCGTCGAACGTCTGAGTGTTCGTCCGCGAGTCGATGTAGGCCTGGTCCTGCAGGCCCTCGGCGAGGATCACGTTCATCAGCGAGTTGACGAGCACGACGTCGGTTCCGGGACGGAGCTGCAGGTGGAGGCCACCGCCGGACTCGGCGTTCTCGGCCGGCACCGTCCGACGGGGGTCGATTACGACCAGCTTCCCGTCGGCAGCCTGGATCCGGTTGTAGAGGACGGTGCCGGTTTCGTAGCTGTTCGCGCCCGAGATCAGGACGGTGTCGGCGGCTTCGAAGTCCGAGTACGAGTAGAGGAGTGTGGAGTTGGAGCCGAAGTGCTCGGAGATCGAGGGATGCTCGGAGTTCCACTTGGCGCGGTTGTGGATCGCCCGGACCGCCACGCCCTCGTTGGGACCGAGGGTCTTGTCATAGAGGCCCGCCGGGGGCTCGGCGAAGAAGAGCTTGGTCGAGGTGAAGTTGAGCTCGGCCGAGAGGTGGTCGGCGCACCAGACGCCGATCGCCGACGGTGACTTCGAGTCGAGCGTCTGCTTGAGGCGATCGGCGACCAGGTCCAGGGCCTCGTCCCAGCTCGCGTCGTGAAGCTCGCCCCCCTTCTCGTCCCGGATCTGAGGGACGAGCAATCGCTCGCTCGGCTTCGTCAGGGGGTGATCACGGTCGGTGTAGACCGTGAGCGCGTTGGTGCCGCCACGCGGCGAGTGATCCCCGCGGTTGACGACGCAGTCCTTGTCGGGGATCACCGCGATGTAGGAATCGACGCCGTTGATGTCACGGCGGGTGACGAAGGAAGGGGCGACGTGTTCGCCGAGCTCCGGGACTGGAAGCTCGCCGCCAACCGCCCCGCTGCCCTCGGAGGGGGTGTCCTCGACCGGCCAGGTGTAGACGATGTAGCCGCAACCGACGTTGCAGAACTGGCACGCGGTCGTGTAGCGCGCCGCGTTCGGGGGCGGAACCGGGAGGCTGTCTTGGCCGAGGAACAGGGCCATCGTCTCGGCGTTCTCCTCGCCGCCGTTCTGCGCGGCCGCGACCGTTGGCTGCAGGAACTTCGGAAGCGCGATGCTCGTCCCGCCAACCGTCAGCCATCCGAGAGCCCCGCGTCGAGTGAGTCCGTGGCGGGCCTCCTCCATCTCGACCCCCTCAGGCGGCCTCTCCAGGCGCCAGGTTCTCGCGGTAGCCGTAGATCAGCCCGTCCACGCCCACCGCGACGACGTCCCCGCCGTCGATCTCGAGCTCGATCCTGGGCAGCGGGGTCTGTGCGACGCCCTGGATCACGTTGCCCTCGCGCGCCGGGTCGTACTTCGACTGGTGACAGGGGCAGAGCATGTAGCCGCCCTCGGAGACGAACTGGACATCGCAGCCCATGTGCTGGCAGAGCGCGCTATAGGCGACGATGCTGTTGTTGTCACCGACCCCGCCGGGGACCTCGTCGCCGAGGTCGACGAGAACACTCGATTGGCCCTCGAGCGGATACTCGAAGCTCACCGGCTCGTTCGGCGTGAGGTCCGAGAGGCCGGCAATGGTCTGGCGAGGAAACTCGGCCTCCTCATCATCGCCGGAGACGGCGATGATGACCCCGGCGGCCGTCCCCGCAGCCGCAACGCCTCCGGCGATCAGGGCTTGCCTTCTGGTGAGGATTCCGCGCTCGTTGGCCATTCGCAGTCCACGCTCCTCGGCCATTCACGGCGGGTGCACGATCCTATATCACGAATGCGGCATCTACAAGTACATCGGCCTCAGCCGAGTCAGCCTGCCGTGACCGTCCTCGAGCGGCGGGCGCTGTGTGACGACCCGTCCCTCCTGGAGCCCGCCGGGTTCGCATGGTTGTCTCACTGGGCCCGCCGCGAGCGCCGCGATCGCGGACGCCAGCGCAGGTGAGCCGTGGCGGCGCGCAAACCTGCCACAGCGCCCACCATCACCGCTGGGAGCATCTCCTCGACGGGAATGCCCGCCACGTGGGCAAGGATCACCGTCGACAGCACCACGTGCCCCTACCTCGCCACCGCGGGCTGTTCCTCCGCTGCGGCGTCATGGATTCGGCCTTTGACGGTGATCAGCCTTCCGCCCTCGCGCCCGTGGCGAACGGCGGTGATCTCGCCCATGATCGAGAGGGCCGTCTCCTCGGCCGTTAGAGCGCCGATGTCCAGGCCGATCGGCGCCGCCAGGCGCTCCAGGTCCTGATCGGTCATGCCGGCCTCCAGCAGGCGCTCGCGTCGCTTCTCCTGAGCCCGGCGGCTGCCCATTGCGCCGATATATTGCGCGTCGGAGCGGAGCGCGATCTTGAGCACGGCGTCGTCGAGCTTCGGGTCGTGGGTCAGCACGGCGATCGAGGTTGCCCGATCGATGCCGCCCAGTTGCTCGAAGGCCTTGTCCGGCCATTCGGGGATCACCCGCTCCGCGTTCGGAAAGCGCTCGGCGGTGGCGAAGCGCTCGCGCGGGTCGACGACGAATGGGCGCCAACCCGCCAGCTTGGCCAGGGCCGCAAGCTGCGCTGCGAAGTCAACGGCGCCGAAGATGATCAGTCGTGGCGGCGGGGCGATCACGTCGACGAACAGTGCCGCTCCCTTGTGCTCGCGCAGCTCGCTGCGCTCCGACCACATCGCCTCACGCGCCAGGGTGACCGCGGCGGCGTCGAGCCCAGGATCGCCCAGGGTGCCGTCCTGCGCGTCGTCCGCGGTGACCAGCAGCTTGGCGCCGACCTTGTGGGGGCCCTCCAGCACCGTCGTCAGCCCCGCCCGGTCACCGTCGCGCGCCAGCTCCGTGAAGCGGGCTTGAAGACCTGCCTCGTCATAGCGCTCGACCCAGACCGAGATCTCGCCGCCGCACGGCAGCCCGACGTCCCAGGCGTCCTCGTCGGCGATCCCATAGTGCAGGAGCTGGGGATCGTCGCCTTTGAGGATCCCCTCTGCGACCTGGATCACCGCTCCTTCGACGCAGCCCCCGGAGACCGCCCCGATCAGCCCGCCATCGTCGTTGACCGCCATCTTGGTTCCGGGCGGCTGCGGAGCGGATTTCTTAGTGTCCACCACCGTAGCCAGGGCAACACGGCTGCCGCTCTTGACCCAGCCGTCGACAACCTTGAGCACGTCTTTCATCTCAGACCCTCCATCCGGATCATCCCGCCTCAGACATCGGAGCCCACCAGCCAATCGAGGCCCTGCTCGGAGATCTGCTCCTGATCCTCCCGGTACTTGAGGACCGAGCCGAGCGTCCGCTCCGCCGCCACCTGATCGAGGCGATCGACGCCCAGCAGCTCTAGGGCGGCCACCCAGTCGATTGTCTCGGCGATCCCGGGAGGCTTCTGCACCTCGCTCCGGCGGAGGCGGCGTACCGCCTCGGCGGCCTCGCTCGCCAGCTCCTCCGCCGTTCCCGGCACCCGCCGGCGAACGATCTCGACCTCGCGCTCGGGGCTCGGGTAGTCGATCCAGTGGTACAGGCAGCGGCGCTTGAGCGCATCGTGCAGGTCGCGAGTGCGGTTCGACGTCAGGATCACCGCCGGCGGCTGAGTCGCGCGAATCGTCCCGATCTCCGGAATGGTCACGCTGGACTCCGCCAGCAGCTCGAACAGGAAGGCTTCGAAGTCGTCGTCGGCTCGGTCCAGCTCATCAACCAGGAGGATCGCGGGCATCGGCCCCGCGTACTCGATGGCCCGCAGCAGCGGCCGGGGCGTCAGGAACTCCCTGCTGAACAGCTCGTCCTCCGTGAACTCGGCGCCCGTCGCCTCCGTCGATCGGATCCTGAGCAGCTGGCGCGGATAGTTCCACTCATAGAGGGCCTCTGAGACGTCGATGCCCTCGTAGCACTGCAGCCTGATCAGCTCGGTGCCAAGTGCCGCGGCCAACGCCTTGCCCGCCTCGGTCTTGCCGACGCCCGCCTCCCCCTCGAGAAGCAGTGGCTGCGGCAATCGAAGCGAGAGGAAGAGGGCCGTGGCGAGCCCGTCGTCGGCCAGGTAGTCGACCTGATCGAGTTGCCGCTTGAGCGAGCCGATATCGGGAACCGCCGCGCTCAGGGAAGTCTCCTCGTCCGTCCGCACCGGAGCCGTCATGCTGAGCTTCCCGCCTCGGCCAGGATCGCCTCATAGTCCTCACGGGTATCGACGTCGGGCGGGATCGAGCCCGGCACCCGGACCTCGACCACCTGGTGTGCGAGGCGATCCATCAGCTTCCAGACCGCCTTGTCGCCGTGCAGCTCGTCCAGCTCGGCAAAGAGCCCCCGGCCGAAGGCCAGAGGATGTCCGCGCCCGTCGTCGTAGCGACAGACAGCCAGCATCGTGCCGGCAACGCTGCCGGCGATCAGGGCCCGAACCGTCGCCGGCGTCACCCCCGGTTGATCGCCCAGCATCAACACAAGGAGATCGGAGCGAGGGTCCAGGGCACTCAGCCCCGCGGCGATCGACGAGGAGCAGCCTCCGCCGTAGTCCGGGTTCTCGACCACGTCGGTGCCCTGCAGGTCCACCCTGCGCCGCACCTCCGCGGAGCCCCCGCCGAGAGCCACGATCAGCTGGTCGAATCCGCTCGCCCGGGCGGTGTCGAGGGTGTGGCCGAGCAGCGTGCCCGAGCCGTAGGGAAGCAGCTGCTTGGGCTCACCCAGCCGCCGCGAGCCTCCGGCCGCGAGCACCATGCCGGTGACGAACCGTTCAGTGGGCTGCGCCACCGGCAACTCCCTCGGCGCTGAAGCTGTCGCGGCAACCCTCCGAGCAGAAGTAGTAACGCTGGCCGTCCCGCTCGAGCTGGATGCTCGCCGCGCTGACGGCGACCTCCATGCCGCAGACCGGGTCGACGGCCGCCTCCGCCAATACCACCGCCGGAGGCGTGGCCGAGGCCGGAAACTCGGCGACGCGCTCCTCGACCGGAGGATCCTCCCCGCGACCGGCCGTCGCGGACGCGAGCACTCGAGCCCTTGCGCCAGCTCCGCTGGAGCGCCTCAGGGCGACGATCTCGGCGAGAATCGCGAGCGCGATCTCCTCGGGTGTCTCGGCTCCGATCTCGAGCCCCGCCGGGGTGTGGAGCTGGGCCCGCAGCTCTTCGGGCAGGTCGAGTGACTGCTTGACGGCATCGCCACGGATCTGACTGGCGACCAGCGCGACGTAAGGAACGCCGGACCGCAGGCCCGCTGTAAGGACGCGCTCCTCGTCATGTCCGTGGGAGGCCACGACGACGGCGGCATCGTCGGCGCGGGGATCGCTGTTCTCCGCCGCACCCAACTCGACGGCGTAGCCAAGGCGCTTCGCCAGGTCCGCCAGGGCAAGTGCAATCGGGCTTTCGCCGACGACCCTAATCGTCGCCGCGGGAAGGTGGGGGTTGAGGAAGATCTCCAGTGCACCCCCGCTGAGGCAGGGATTCTTCACGGTCACGGCTCCCTCGGCCGCGGCTGGCTGTCCCTCGGCGCCCCCCGGCAGGATGCGGAGCAGAAGCGGCTCGCCGGCCTCCATCGCTCGGAGCGAGTAGAGGCGGACCGAGGCCTCCGCACAGGACCCACCGACGTATCCCTTGATTGTTCCGTCGGGGCGGACGATCGCTGCGTCCCCCGCCCTGACGCTGGTCGGGCTCTGCGCGCGAACGACGGTCGCCTCGACGAAGGGGGGCATCCCGTCGATCCCATCCTCCGAATGCCCGGCCGGCTCACGCCCGATCATCGAGACCAAGGGTACTCCCGAGCCACCCTTGCCCCGGCATCGGGCCAACGCCTACCCGGTGGGTTGCGCCGCCTCGGTCCTGTACGTGGTCTGGGCGTCGAGCGAACCTTCGACGCCTTCCGGAAGCTCGAAGGTGCCGAACGTCCTCAAGGCAACGGCCTGGATCCTGACGCCCTCCGGGTCGCCGCCCTCGACAAACCAGCGGCCGTTGTCGAAGCGAAGCGCGTCCGGTGAGACCTCGAGCATCGATGCCGCCACCAACCCCGCCTTGTCGCGAAGCTTGCGAGCGGTGATCGCGACGTTCTCCTCCACCGCACCGCTCGGGGCGCTGTTGAAGCTGTTTCCCTCTCCGAACCGGTCTGTGTCCTCATGCTTGACCTTGATGTCCTCGGGCGGGATCCCGAGCTCCTCCGAAGCGATCTCGGCGAGCCTGACCTCTTCTCCCTGGGACTGCTCGCTGAGGCTGAGCACCGCCTTGCCCGTCGGGTGCATACGCAGGAACACCGCTCTGTAGACACCGCCGTCAGCCATGGCGCTCCCGATACTAATGCGCGCCTGATCGCGGCCGTCGCGGTCCTGCCGGATTCATCGCGTGGTCCTGCCGCGCTTGGGGCCGTAGCCGCTGGGCATCGGCACAGGCTTCTGCGCCTCGGTTCGCTCGGCACTCGGCCACGATGGCTCGGTGCCCTCGACCGCGGGGGCCGACCACCCCGCTGCGGACGAGGGGAGATCGCCGGTGGCGATCGCCTCGGCGACCTCATCGAGGGCGTCGAGGCAGTCGCCGCTGACCAGGGCGTCGCAATGGGGCAGGGCCGCCGCCATCCCGCCGGCGCCGGGCGAGAACCCGGGGGCGGCCGCGCGCGGGTTGACCCAGACGATCCGGTGAGCCAGCCGGGCAAGGCGCTCCATCTCGCGGCCGACCAGCGCGGGATCGGCGCGCTCCCATCCATCCGAGAGGATCACGACGACGGCGCCGCGAGCCATGCCGCGGCGCCCGTACCGGTCGTTGAAGCTCTGCAGCGCCTCTCCGATTCGGGTGCCGCTCGACCAGTCAGGAGGGATGGCGGCTGCCCGTCGGATCGCCGCCTCCGGATTACGCCCGCTGAGCGCGCGCGTGAGACGCGTCAGGCGAGTCGCGAAGACGAAGGCCTCGGCCGGGGCGCCGCTGGTAACCGCCGAGGTCAGGAGATGCAGATACGCGCGGGCGTACGGCTCCATCGAGCCCGAGATATCGCAGAGCAGGACCACGCGACGCGGGCGGGTGCGCCGGCGGCGTCTGGCGAGGGTCATCGGATCGCCGCCGGTGTGGAGGCTGGCGCGCAGGGTCCGGCGCAGGTCGAGGTGCTCGCCGTGTCTCGCGCGCCGTCTCCTCCTCGAGCGGCGCCGCGGGGCGGCCAGCTCGATTGCCGTCATCAGGCGCAGGAGCTGCTCGAGCTCGTCGGGCTCGAGCGCCTCGAAGCGCTTCTTCCTCAGGCGCTCCTCCTCGCTGGCCAGCGCCAGGGGGACCTCGACCTCGCGCGCCTCGTCGTTCGCGTCGAGCCCGGATGTGGTCCCCCGCATGCCGCCCGGCTCGGAACCGTGTTCCCCGGGCACGGACCGGGCTTTCGGACTCGGCGGGCGCTCGCTCGACTGAGAGCCGCTGAGCGCCGGGGAGTAGGGGTCCCCGCGCTCCTCGTCCGGCTCCAGGGCCGGGTCGAAGACCGCACCGAAGACGCGATCGAACGTCGGCAGCTGGGCCTGCGAGGAGACGAACACCGACCGTGCCGTCCAGTACAGCTCCGTTCGCCTGGTCGGCCCAACGAGCGCCAGCGCCCGGGCAAAGCGCGCCGCCCGCTCCGGGGTCGCGGGTACACCGGCCGCTCGCATCCGCTGGCCGAGCGCAGTCGCCAGGGCCGGAAGGTCGATCCTGTCGAGTTCAGCCACGCCCGCTCCGGGATCAGCCGGCGATCACTGCGGCGGCTCGGCCTTGCCCTGCATCGCAGCCCAGACCCGTGCCGGGCTCAGCGGCATGTCGATGTGGCCGACCCCGTGGCTCTGGTACAGGGCATCGCAGACGGCGTTGACGATCGCGGGCGGCGAGCCGTTGGTCGCCGACTCACCGACTCCCTTGGCGCCGATCGGGTGGTGCGGACAGGGGGTGACCGTCGCGCCCAGCTCCCAGTCGGGGCACTCGAGCGCGGTCGGTATCAGGTAGTCCATCATCGAGCCGTTCAGGCAGTTGCCCTGATCGTCGAAGCTGATCACCTCCATCAGCGCAATCCCGACGCCCTCTGCCAGGCCGCCCTGGATCTGGCCGTCGACGACCATCGGATTGATCCGCACCCCGCAGTCGTCGACGGCGATGAACCGCCGCAGCTTGACCTCAGCTGTGTCGGGATCGACGTCCACGACGCAGATGTAGGCGCCGCACGGATAGGTGAGGTTCGGAGGGTCATAGACCGACTGGCCGTCGAGCCCGCCCTCGAGCCCGTCGGGTAGCGGCGCCTCGCCGTAGGCGGCCTCGGCGATCTGGTTGATCGTGGCCCCCTTCTCGGGGTCGCCCTTGACGTACCAGCGGCCCTTCTCCCAGACGAGGTCCTCGGGGGATGTCTCCAGCATTCCGGCCGCGATCAGGCGCGCCTTGTCGCGCACCCTGCGGGCGGCGACGGCGGCGGCTGCGCCGGACACCGGCGTGGAGCGGCTGCCGTAGGTCCCGAGGCCGAAGGGCGTGCGGTCGGTGTCGCCGTGACGGACCTGGATGTCGTCTGGGGAGATGCCGAGCTCCTCCGCGACGATCTGGGCGAAGGTGGTCTCGTGGGCCTGGCCCTGGGTCTGGCAGCTGATGCTGAGCACCGCCTTGCCCGAAGCGTGGACGCGAAGGTCGGCGCCGTCGGCCATGCCCTGGCCGAGGATGTCCATGTGCCTCTTCGGCCCGGCCCCGACGACCTCGGTGAAGAACGAGACACCGATGCCCATCAGCTCGCCGCGCTCGCGCTTCTCGGCCTGCTCCCTACGGAGCTCGTCGTAGCCGGCGATCCGCATCGCTTCACGCATGGTCTTCTCGTACTCGCCGGAGTCGTACGTCCACCCGGTCTTGTTCTCGTAGGGGAACTGCTCGGGGCGGATGAAGCTCTTCATCCGCAGCTCGGTCGGGTCCACGTCCATCTCGAGCGCGAGCTCGCCGACGAGCCGCTCGATCAGGTAGATCGCCTCCGTCACCCGGAAGGAGCAGCGGTAGGCGACCCCGCCGGGCGCCTTGTTGGTGTAGACCGCCTTGACGCTGCAGTGGGCCGCCTCGAGGTCGTAGGAGCCCGCGAACACGTGGAAGAAGCCGGCGGGGAACTTCGACGGCTGCGCCGTGCTGTCGAAGGCGCCGTGGTCGGCGATCACGTCGACCCTGGCGCCGGTGATCTTCCCGCCCCTGGCGCAGATCTGGCCGCTCATCACGTAGTCGCGCGCGAACCCCGTGGACATCAGGTTCTCGGAGCGATCCTCGACCCACTTGACCGGCCTCCCGGAGACGATCGAGCCGACGATCGCGCAGACGTAGCCCGGGTAGACGGGGACCTTGTTGCCGAACCCGCCACCGATGTCGTTCGTCATGATCCGGATCATGTGCTCGGGCAGGCCGGCCACCTGCGCGTACACGGTCCGGTGGAGGTTCGGCGCCTGGTTGCCGTTGTAGATGTCGAGCTGACCCGTCTCCGGGTCCATGTCGGCGATCATGCCGCAGGTCTCGAGGGGCGCCGGGTGGCAGCGCGGATAGATCATGTCGCGGCTGACAACGACGTCGGCCTCGGCGAAAACACGGTCGCACTCCTCTGCGTCGCCGGCCTCCCAGCGGGGGGTCGCGAGATTGTCGGTCTGGTCCGGCTTGTCGTCGCGGATCAGG
>JBOGZE010000389.1:0-7213 GCA_050697055.1 Solirubrobacterales bacterium | reverse complement strand
GCTGATCAAGGTGGCCGAGGAGATCGGGGTCGAGGCGATCGTCCTCTCGCTCATCCTCGCTCCGCTGGCGACCGAGCTGCCGGAGAAGGTCAACAGCTTCTTCTGGGAGCGCGAGGGGAAGGACTCTCTGGCGCTCGGCAACGTCACCGGAGCGATGGTCTTCCAGTCCACCATTCCAGTCGGGATCGGGTTGATTTTCACCGACTGGGAGCTGAGCGGAAACGCTGCCGTCTCCGTCTCCCTGGGGCTGGCGGGCGGGGTCCTCGCCTATTGGGTGCTGCGGCTGCGCGGGCGCTTCGAGCTGCCCGCGGTTCTCGCCTGGATGGCGCTCTACGCCGCCTTCATCGTGGTCGTAGCCGTCTAGCCCTCGAGCCCGCTAGTCCTCGCGGCCGGGGTCCTGGCCGTCCTCGTCCTCGTCCGTCTCCTCGTCGCCCTGCTCGAGGGCGGCCTCCGAGAGCGAGCCGCCGGCGCCCGGGTGGTAGTGCGTCTGGAAGCGCTCCAGGAGCTCGTCGCGACGCCCGTCGTCCACCGGGACCTCGTCCGAGATCCGCACCCAGTCCGCCCCCTCGTACGCCTCCATGTTGAAGACCTCCTGGTCGATCGAGGACGAGTCGTCGACCACCACCAGAACCTCCGTCTGTGGGTTGAAATAGGTCCCCGGCTGCGTCGTCAGCTCCTCGAGCTCGACCACACGATCCTGGGCGTCACCATTGGGGCCGGCGTTCACGCCCGGGATCTTATTGCCCGAGGTTCTCCAGCTCGCTCAGCTGCCGCTCGATCTCCCTCTCCACGTCCAGCGCCCTCTTGCCCTGGCGCTTGCGCCTCTCGTTGCGGGCAACGACCAGCTGCCGGACCTCCTCGCGCAAGGTCTCGTCGTGGGCAAACGCACCCGAGCCGCCCGCCGGCTTCAGCAGCTTCTCGACCTCCGCGTCGACGTCTAGGGCCTTCTCCCCACGGGAAACCCGGCGGTAGGAGCGGGCCTCGACCATCTGCCGGATCTCCTCCTCCCGGACCGCGGCGGAGACGACCGGCGCGGCGCCGGAGCCGCCTCCCTGCGGCATCTCCTGCTCGATCGCGAAGTCGCCCTTGCCGATCTGCTTGAGCGCGTTGCCGGCGCCCATCGCGAAGGCGATCGCGCCGATCGGAAGCGCCACCACGACTACCAGGATCAGCACCGTCCCAAGCTCGACCTCGGCAAAAGGCACGGCTCAGAGGTTAGGGGGATCTGCACTAGACTCGCGTGCAGGAGGCGCGTGATCTTTCGATGTTGAACCTCGACTCCTGAGCCCGATGGAAGAAGCAAACCCAGAGGCGGTGGAACGAGGTGGACACGCCCGGGCGGATGCCGCGGAGCCGCTGACGCAGGGCCAGTACGAGACGCTGCTGGGAGTCGCCCGTTCCCTCGTCTCGGAGCTCGACCTCGAGGCGGTCCTTCGCCAGGTTCTGACTGCCGCCCGCGACCTAACCGGAGCCCGCTACGCGGCGCTCGGGATCCTGGACGAGGAGAAGCGGGAGCTGGAGCGGTTCGTCCACATCGGGATCGAGGAGAGCACCCGCCAGGCGATCGGCAACCTGCCCCGAGGCCGCGGAATTCTGGGCGAGCTGATCCGCCACCCGACGCCGCTTCGCCTCGGCGACGTCAGTTCCCACCCGCGCTCCTACGGGTTTCCCCCGAATCACCCTCCGATGAAGAGCTTCCTCGGGGTGCCGGTCGTGCTTCGCGGCGAGGCCTGGGGCAACCTCTACCTGACCGAGAAGGCGGACGGCGGAGAGTTCGACGACGCGGACGAGAGCGTGATCGTCCTGCTCTCCCAGTGGGCCGCGATCGCGATCGAGAACGCCCGCCTCTACCGAGGGCTCGATCGACGGGGCGCCGACCTCGAGCGCGCGGTGCGCACGCTCGAGGCCGGGGCCGACATCTCCCGCGCCGTCGCCCAAGGGATCGAACTCGACGAGCTCCTCGAGCTGATCGCGAAGCGCGTCCGCGACCTGCTCTCCGCGAGGCTGGCCCTGATCGCCCTGCCATCGGATGGCGGCCTCTCGATTTCCGCGGCGGCAGGCGAGGTGACCTCCGGGTTGGTGGGCCAGTTTCTCGATGTCGAGCGCTTGATGTTTGCGGAGCCGCTGCAGACCGGTGCGGTGCGCAGTCTCAACGCAACCGCGGGAAGGTCGATCCGGATATCCGAGCTCGGATTGGAGGGCTCCTCGATGCTGATCGCTCCGCTCGAGTTCCGGGACCGGCCGCCCGGCCTGATCGTCGCGATCGACAGCCTCGGGGGATTCTCCTTTGACGCCGACGACGAGGCGGCGCTCTCCTCCTTTGCCGCAAACGCCGCGATCACCCTGGTCACCGCGGATTCGGTCGAGGCCCAGCGGCTTCAGCAGGCGATGCAGGCCGCCGAGAGCGAGCGGGCGCGCTGGGCGCGAGAGCTGCACGATGAGACGCTCCAGGAGCTCGGTGCCCTGCGCCTGATCCTCGACGCCGGCAGCTCCCGCGCGGACATCGAGGAGATCAGGGACACGGCCAAGCAGACGGTGGCCGGGCTGGACACGGCGATCCGCAACCTGCAGGGGTTGCTCACGGAGCTGCGCCCCGCGACGCTCGACGAGCTCGGCATTGGTGCCGCGCTCGAGTCCCTGGCCGCCCGCGTTCGGGCGTCCTGGGATATCTCCGTGGAGATGGAGCTCAGCCTCGAATTGGAGCAGGGACGGGCTGGCGAGCGTCTCGACCCGGACCTCGAGGCGACGATCTACAGGCTCGTCCAGGAGGGCATCAACAACGCGCTCAAGCACGCCGAGGCGAAGTCGTTGGCGGTCTCGGTGGTGGAGGAGGGCGATTCGATCACCATCGAGGTCCGGGACGATGGTGTCGGATTCGATCCCGATGAGGTCGAGCGAGGCTTCGGCCTGGTGGGTATGGAGGAGCGGGTGAGGCTGGTGCACGGCACCCTGGCGATCGACTCCGCGCCCGGCCGTGGCACCAAGGTGGTCGCGACGCTTCCGGTGAAACGCGCCGGCTAGACAGCCTCCGCCGCCGAGGAGCTAATCCTGGAGCAGGTGGTTCTCGCGGGCGAAGCTGACCAGCTCCGCCCGATTCTTGGTCCCGAGCTTTCGGTGGATCGCGCTGCGATGGGTCTCGACTGTTCGGACGCTGACGACGAGCTGCTCGGCGATCTCGGGATTCGTGTGGCCGTTGGCGATCAGGACCAGCACCTCGGCCTCACGCGGCGTCAGCCCGCCGGGGAGGCCGGACGGCATCGCCGCCAGCTTCGCACCGAGCTCGGGGTTGATGTAGGTGCCGCCGGCGACCACCGTGCGGACCGCGTTGACCAGCTCGCTGCTCGCCGACTGCTTGATCAGGTACCCGCGCGCCCCCTTGCTGAAGGCGTCGCGGGCGAAGGCAACGTCGTCGTGCATGGTGAGGACAACGATGGCGGTCTCGGGCGCTGCCTCGAGGATCGCCGGGATCGTCTTCAGGCTCGTCACCCCCGGCATGTTGAGGTCGAGCACCAGGACCCGGGGCTTCAGTCCCGAGGTGCGCCTGCGGGCCTCATCGGCATCCGAGGCCTCCGCGACCACCTCCATGTCCGGCTCGCCGTCCAGAACCATGCGGACCCCGTTGCGGACGACCTCATGGTCGTCGGCGACGATGATCGTGATCTCGCCGTCGGCGCCTTCCTGGCGCGGCTCGGTGCCGGGTTCCACCATCAATGCGTTTCCGTCGGTCATCGTTTCAGATGTGCCTTCGTGCCTGGGTGCGAGCAGCGATCTGATCCTGACGGTCCAGGCTACGCCCGCCCAGGAGTGCCACCATCCGGGCTGGACGCCGGTCTGGCGTCCGTATTTTTCCCGGATTCCAGGCGGCCCAGCCTCAGACGGGCGACTCTAGCCAGCGCATAAGCGCCAGCCATCGGGTAGGCTTTGGCTGACTGACCAGTCAATCGGTCGGTATGTCGGCGCAGGTCCCCGTCGCGCGGCCGCGCCTCGAACGGAGACTTCCAAGCGCACACAAGGAGTGGCTATCCGTGGTTGACCTGACGCTTACCGACGAGCAACAGGACCTGCGCGAGCTCGCGCACAGCTTCGCCGAGAAGGACATCCGCAACGTCGCGTGGGACTACGACAAGGACGGCACCTGGCCCCAGGACATCATCGAGAAGGCCTGGGAGATCGGCCTGATGAACACCCACGTCGCCGAGGCCTACGGCGGCCCGGGCCTCGACTACCTCTCCGGCTGTCTGATCGAGGAGGAGATGGGCTGGGGTTGCTCCGGCATCGGCACCTCGCTGATGGCCAACGGTCTCGCCTCCGCGCCGGTCTCGATCGGCGGCAGCGAGGAGGTGAAGAAGGAGTACCTCGGCATGCTCACTGAGGCCCCGAAGCTCGCCTCCTTCTGCCTCACCGAGCCCGACGCCGGCTCCGACGTATCCGGGATGAAGACCACGGCCACCAAGAAGGGCGACAAGTACGTGATCAACGGCTCCAAGTGCTTCATCACCAACGGCGGTTACGCCGACTGGTTCACGGTCTACGCCAAGACCGACAAGGACGCCGGCCATCGCGGGATCTCCGCCTTCATCGTCCCCAAGGACGACACGGTCACCGTCGACAAGAAGGAGGACAAGCTCGGCCAGCGTGCCTCCAACACGGCGACGATCACCTTTGACGAGACCGAGGTTCCCGCGGGCAATCTGCTCGGTGAGGAGAACCACGGCTTCAAGCTGGCGATGATGACCCTGGATCGCACCCGCCCCGGCGTCTCCGGCCTCGCCGTCGGGATCGCTCGGGCCGCGTTCGAGTTCGCCTCCGATTACTCGAAGGAGCGCGTCCAGTTCGGCGTGCCGATCGCCATGCACCAGGCGGTCGCCTTCATGATCGCCGACATGGCGACAAAGATCGAGGCGTCACGTCTGCTCGTCTGGCAGTCCGCGGTGCTGCTCGATCAGGGCAAGCGCAACACCCTGGCCGCCTCGCACGCAAAGCGCTTCGCGGCCGACACCGCGATGGAGGTGACCGTGGACGCCGTCCAGGTCTACGGCGGCTACGGCTTCATCAAGGAGTACCCGGTCGAGAAGCTGATGCGCGACGCCAAGATCATGCAGCTGTACGAGGGCACCTCGCAGATCCAGCGCCTGGTGATCGCGAAGGAGATCCTGATGGGCCGCGACGTGGCCGAGCCGACAGCGGAGGCCGAAGCCGCCGACAAGCAGGCTCAGAAGTCCGAGGCAAGCCAGGCCGAGCAGGCGCCGGCGACCGTCTAGGTCGCGCGACGTTCGAGCGGTCGCGCGCTGCCCCGTAGACTCGGGGCCCGTGGCCGAGCGGAAGCAGGGGGCGAAGCCAATTTCAGAGGTGGTTGCCCAGGCGGCGAAGGCCGGCGCCGAGGGGGTGCGGGAGCGGGAGGGCGGCAGGCGCGGCGGGCGGGCCTCCGACGTCTTCGGCGGCGAGATCCGCCGCCGCGAGGTCTTCCCCCTGCTCGTTCTCCACCTGATAGCCCAGGAGCCCGCCTACGGCAATCGTCTGATCGAGGCGATCGAGGAGATCACTCAGGGGGTGGTGTCGGTCAACCCCAACACGATGTATCCGCTGCTGCGGGAGATGGAGGGGGAGGGCCTGGTGGAGGGGCGCTGGGAGCTCCCCGACCGCCGCACCCGGCGCTATTACTCGATTACCCCCGTCGGTCGCCGCGAATACAAGCGCCTGCTGGGGGAGGTCGAGCCCTTCCTCGACTCCGTGATCCGCTCGGTGACGCTGATCAAGCGGGAGGTCTACGGGGACTGAATGGAGCGGCGAGTGATGCTGCTCGTGAACCAACCCGTCAAAGGTCGCGCTCGTAATAGAGCATCACGGGGCCATCTGGGTTGCCCTCGCGGTTGGTGAACCCGACGCTCTCGTACAGCCCCCGGGCGGCGACGTCGCCCTCACTGGTGCTGAGATCCATCCGGGTGGCGCCCTGGCTGCGGGCGGTATCCATCGCCGCCTCCAGCAGCGCTCGGCCGAGCCCTCGCCCTCGCCGTTCCGGCACCACGTAGAGCTCCTCCAGATAGGCATCGAGGCCGTTCGAGTAGACCGTGGGCCGGAAGCGCAGCTGCGCGAAGCCCTCAGGCCCACCCCCGACCAGTAACACGGTCATCTCGCCGCTCTCGAGCAGCTGCGCGTAGCGCTCGGCGAGCACGGGCACCTCAGGGGTCGGCTCGGAGAACTCGATCTGGAACTCGTAGAGCAGTTGAGCCACCTGCTGGGCATCGGCGGGGGTGGCCCGTCGGACCGCGTCTCGATCGGCCATGCCGAGAGTATGTCGGCGCCGACCGCCGTATAGCCTTCCCCGGCCAACCGACCTCGGAGGACCTCCATATGTTCGTCTTCAAGGCCGCCGTGCTGGGCGGCGGGACGATGGGCGGCGAGATCGCCCAGGTGATCGCCAGCGCCGACATTCCGGTCGTCGTCAAGGACGTCGAGCAGAAGTTCGTCGACCACGCGCTCTCCAAGTCGCGCGAAGTGACCTCCTCCCAGCTCGACAGCCTCGTCTCGAAGGAGAAGCTCACCCAGGAGGCGGCTGACTCCCGCCTGGATGAGGTGATGGGGCTGATCACCGGGACCACCACCTATGACGAGTTCGGCGATGTCGACTTGGTGATCGAGGCGGTGCCCGAGAAGATCGAGATCAAGAAGTCCGTCTACCGGGAGCTCGACGAGGTCACTCCCGGTCACGCGATCCTCGCCTCCAACACCTCCTCTCTCTCGGTCACCGAGATGGGCCACGAGACCCTGCGGCCGGGCAAGGTGGTCGGCTTCCACTTTTTCTACCCGGCCTCGGTGATGCCGCTGGTCGAGATCATCAGCGGCGAGGACACCTCGCGCGAGACGGTGACCGCCGCCTTCAACTTCGCCCAGGCGATCCGCAAGCAGCCGATCACCTGCTCCGAGGTGCCCGGGTTCGTCGTCAACCGGATCCTCAACTCGGCCGCCGGCGAGGTCTGGCGCCAGCAGGAGGAGAAGGGCCTCTCGATCAAGAAGATCGACGAGGGCGTCGCGGCCGCCAACGTCGCGCCGATGGGGCCGTTCTTCCTCATCGACATGCTCGGCCTGGACACGGTCCTCCACGTCGCCGAGTACCTGCACGAGTCCTACGGCGACTCCTTCTACGTCCACAAGGGGATGCAGAAGCTGGTCGCCGACGGCCACCTCGGCGCCAAGTCGGGGGGCGACGGCTTCT
>JBOGZE010000388.1:0-7102 GCA_050697055.1 Solirubrobacterales bacterium | reverse complement strand
CGGAGCGACTTGTGTGGGGCTGCCGCCCGCAGACGCGACTAATGGCGAAGCCGTGAATACGGGCTAGGGTTTCGGCAGCGTCCTCATGGCCGATCCTTCCATAGAGCGATTCCGGCGCGTGGTCAGCGCGGCCAGCGCCCACCTCGAGGACCGCCGTCAGGAGGTCAACGATCTGAACGTGTTCCCGGTCGCCGACGGGGACACCGGCGACAACATGGCGTTGACCCTGCGAGCGGTCAGCGACGAGCTCGACCGACTCGACGGCCAGATCGTCGACGAGGTCGGCCGCACCGAAATCGTCAATGCGCTCGCCCGGGCGGCCCTGATGGGAGCGCGAGGAAACTCCGGCGTCATCCTCAGCCAGATCGTTCGCGGCGCCGCCGAGGAGCTCTCGAGCCGTCCCGGCGAGCTGATCGATCCCGTCCTGGTGGCGGCGTCGATGGCCCGGGCGGCCGACGCCGCCTACGAGTCCGTGCGCGAGCCTGCGGAGGGGACGATGCTCACCGTCTTCCGGGAGATGGCCCACTCGGTCGCCAAGCGCCTCGCCCACATGGAGAACACGAGGCTCAGCAGGAAGACGACCCCCGAGGAGCAGGACCGGATGCTCGCCGGCCTCCTGGAGGAAGTCCTCAAGGATGGAGAACGGGCGGTGGCGAGGACGCCGGAGCAGCTCGAGGTGCTGCGCGAGGCCGGCGTCGTCGACGCCGGCGCCCACGGGCTGGTGCTGATCTTCGCCGGCGTCGTCGCCGGGCTCCGGGGCGACGTCGAGGCTCCCAGCGTCCCGCACTACGCCCCGCCGGCCAATACGAGGCCACACCACGAGGACAGCCGCTTCCGCTACTGCACCAACTTCATCGTTACCGGCTCGGGACTGGACGGGCGCTCGTTCGTCTCAGGGTTGGAGGAGCTCGGCGACTCGGTCCTGGTGGTCGGGGACGAGACGACTCTGAAGGTCCATGTCCACACCGACGAGCCGGAGACCGCGATGGCGCTGTTCGAGGACTCGGGCGAAGTCTCGCAGCTGGACGTTGCCGACATGCGCGAACAGATCGCGGAGCGCACCGCCCGGCTGGCGGCGGGCCGCTGCACCGCGGTCGCCGTGGTTTCGGGAGCCGGGATGCGCGAGCTCTACGAGGGCCTCGGCGCCTTCGTCGTCGGTGGCGGGAACACCTTCAACCCCTCGATCTACGACCTGCTGGCGGCGATCCACGAGGTCCCCTCCGAGGAGGTGCTGGTACTGCCCAACAACCCGAACGTGGTGATGGCCGCCGAGCGGGCGGCGGAGCTCTCGGACAAGGAGGCCCGCGTGGTGCCCTGCACCTCCCAGCAGGCCGGCCTGGTGGCGCTGGTCGAGCACAACCCGGCGGAGCCGATCGAGGTGAACGCGCGGCGCCTCGATGAAGCGCTGGCGGGCGTCCGGGTCGGATCGGTCGCCGCGGCGGCCCGCGACGACGCCAAGGGCCGCTTCGTCAAGGGCGACGCGGTGGGCTTCGTCAGCGAGGAGATCATCGCCTGGGGCGGGGCCGGCTCGACCCTGGCGGCAACCCTCGCCGCGCTCGCCGAGGGCGCCGAGATCGTCACCGTGATCGGCGGCGCCGGAGCGCCGATCCCGCTCGAGGAGCTCGCCGGCCACGCCCCGCCCGGGGTCGAGCTGGAGCTGCACGACGGCGGCCAGCAGCACTACTGGTGGCTGCTCGCCGCGCAGTGAGGCGGGAGCCGGATGGCCCTGCTGGACGAGGTCATCGAAGCTCACGGCGGACGGCGCCGGTGGCGGGACGCGAGGGAGATCCGCACCCAGGTGCGCTCGGGCGGCCTGCTGCCGCGGACGAAGCTGAAATCCCGCCAGATCGCCGACTACGGCCTCAGCGTCGATACCGGCAAGCAGAGCGCCGCCCTCGACCCGTTTCCGAAGCCGGGTTACAAAGGGATCTTCGCCGGCGACTCCGTTCGGGTGCTCGACGGCGGTGGCTCCACGGTCAAGTCGCGCGATGGTGCCCGCGAAGCGTTCTTCGGGGCCCGCGGCGTTGGCCGCAAGCTCTGGTGGAGCGACCTCGACATTCTCTATTTCGCGGGTTACGCGATGTGGAACTACCTGACGATCCCCTTCCTGTTCGAGTGGCCGGGCTTCGAGCTGAGCGAGGGGAGTCGATCGAGGTGGAAGGCGAGCGCTGGCGGCGCCTCAACGTCGTCTTTCCCGAGGACCTTCACACCCATTCCCGTCGTCAGTGCTTCTACTTCGACTCGCGAGGGTTGCTTCGCCGCCACGACTACACCGCCCAGGTCGTGTCGCGCTTCGCCAACGTCGCTCACCTCTGCGACGAGCATCGCGAGGTCGAGGGACTGGTTGTGCCGACGCGGCGCCGGGTCGTGCCCGAGGGGCTCGGCAACCGGGCGCTCCCGGGACCGACGCTGGTCTGGATCGAGCTTGATTCGATCGGGGTGAGCTGAGGTGGCCGGCGGGGGAGACCAGCCGCCGCTGCTCTGGCAGTACAGCTTCTCCAACTTCAACGAGAAGGCGCGCTGGGCGCTCGACTTCAAGCGGATCCCCCACCGCCGGCGCTCGCTGATGCCGGGTGGGCCGAGGGCGATGGCGTTCTCACGTGGCGATGGGACCCTGCCGGTTCTGGACCTCGACGGCGAGCGGATCGTCGATTCGACCCGGATCATCGAGGCGCTCGAGCGACGATTTCCGGAGCGACCGCTCTATCCGGAGGACCCCGCCGAGCGGCGCCAGGCGCTCGAACTCGAGGACTACTTCGACGAGCACGCCGGACACGACATGCGCCGGGTCGGCTTCTGGGAGCTCCGAGACGAGCGGGCCTACGGCGGCTCGTTCCTGACCACCGATCAAGGCCGTGCGAAGCGGCTGGCGGTCAGGGCGGCGATGCCGCTCGTCTTTCCCGTCGCCTGGCGATTCATGAACGAGCGCTACGACTTCACCGAGGAAGCGGCAGAACGAAGCCGAGCGGCGCTGGTCGTGGCACTTGATCGGATCGAGTCGGAGCGGCACGGGGGCGAGTTCCTGGTCGGCGCCAGCTTCACCGTCGCCGACCTCACCGCGGCAGCCCTCCTCTACCCCCTCGCCTGGCCACCCGAATACCCCTATGAGGTCCCCGAGCCGCCGCCCTCGGAGTTCTTCGACTCACTCCGCGATCACCCTGCCGTCGCCTGGATCGCCGACACCTACCGGCGTCACAGGGGCCAATCGCCTGAGGTGACTTAGAAGCGCATCGGGTGGCGGCCGTAGCCTTCGACCGATGGAGGCCGCGCTCCAGCCCGATCCCGCGCCCCTCGAGCCGTATGTGCCGCGGGCGATCGGCGGTGGCGAGCCGCTCGACTCCGAAGTCCTGCGGGCGGCGCCGCTGCGCTCCGCGCCGCGGCCGGCGGTCCTCGAGGCGCCGGTGACGAAGCTGCGCGGAGCCGGTCCGAAGCTCGCCGAGGCCGCCGCCGAGATCGGCATCGAGAGCCTCGGCGACCTTCTCCGCCACCTGCCCCACAGCTACCGCGACCGGGCGGACCCGGTCCGGATCGGGGAGCTGAAGCTGGGGGAGGAGGCGACGGTCGAGGTCGAGGTGCGGAGCTCGAAGCTGCGCCCGACCCGTCGCCGCCGGCTCACCATCCTCGAGGCCGAGATCGTGGACGAGACCGGGGGCGCGAAGGCGGTCTGGTTCAACCGCGCCTGGCTCGCCGATCGCCTCCAGCCGGGCACGAGGCTGCTCCTCCGCGGCAAGCTCGAGAAGCGGGGCTTCACCGTCGCGGAGCACGAGCTGCTCGCGCCGACCAAACGGGTTGCTCCTCGCTCCTACACCAAACGGGTCGCTCCTGCCGGAGCGCCCTCGCATTACACCCTCGGATCAACTCACGCCCCGGCGGGGCTGCACACGCTCGGGATCGTCCCCGTGCACCCCGCCTCCGAGCGCCTTCGCCCCCAGCGAATTCGCGAGTGGGCCTGGCAGGCGGTGGCGATCGCCCGGAACGCAGTCGAGCCCCTGCCGGGCCCCCTGCGGGCCGAGCTCCGGATGCCGGCGGTGGCCGACGCGCTGGTCGCCTCGCACTTCCCCTCCGACCGCCACCAGGCCGAGGCCGCTCGGGAGCGGCTCGCCTTCGAGGAGCTGTTCCTCCATCAGGCGGCGCTGGCGGCGCGCCGGGGGCGGAGGCTCGAGTCCGGTCGTGGGCCGCAGCTGCCGCCTCCCGGGGAGCGGGTAAGCCGCTGGCTGGAGTCGCTGCCCTTCAGCCTCACCGGCGATCAGACCCGCGCGATCGAGGAGGTCGACGGTGACCTCGGCGGCCCCGAGCCGATGCAGCGGCTGCTCATGGGAGAGGTCGGCTCCGGGAAGACGGTGATCGCCACGTACGCGATGCTGCGGGCGCTGGAGGCGGGGCACCAGGCGGCGCTGATGGCGCCGACGGAGACGCTCGCCGAGCAGCACCTCCGCACCCTCGAGTCGCTGCTCGCCAACCCGAAACGGGTTGCTCCTCGCTTCGCTCGAAGCACCCTCGCGTCTGCACCGCTGGCCCTGCTCACCTCGGCCACTTCGGCCCCCCGGCGGGCGGAGCTGCTCGCCTCTCTCGCCGCCGGCCAGCCGGGGATCGTCGTCGGCACCCACGCCCTGATCGAGGAGACGGTCGAGTTCCGGTCGCTCGCGGTCGCGGTCGTCGACGAGCAGCACCGCTTCGGGGTGCGCCAGCGCACAGCGCTCGACCGCAAGGGCCCCGGCTCTCTTCTGCCCCACGTCCTCCACATGACCGCGACCCCGATCCCGCGAACGCTCTCGCTCACCGCCTACGGCGATCTCGAGACCACGGCCCTGCGGGAGCTGCCCGCCGGCCGCCGCCCGATCCGCACCGAGGTGGTCGACGAGGAGGGCCGGGCGGGCGCCTACGAGTTCATCCGCGAGCGCCTCCGGGAGGGGCGGCAGGCCTACGTCGTCTGCCCCCTGGTCAGCGAGTCTGACGCGAGGGCGCGCGACAGCGCGACCCGTTTAGTGCAAGGGGCCCGCGCCGCCGAGGCGGAGGCCGGGCGGCTCGCCGGCGGCGAGCTCCGCGACTTCCGGATCGAGCTCCTCCACGGGCAGATGCCCTCGGAGGCGAAGGCGCGGGCGATGGAGCGCTTCGTCGCCGGCGAGGCCGACGTCCTCGTGGCGACCACGGTGATCGAGGTCGGGGTCGACGTCCCCAACGCCACCGTGATGCTGGTCGAGGGGGCAGAGCGCTACGGGCTCTCCCAGCTTCACCAGCTGCGGGGCCGGGTGGGCCGCGGCGAGCACGACTCGGTCTGCATCCTCTTCGGCGATCCCGAGTCGGATGCCGCCCGGGCGCGGCTCGAGGCGATCGCCACCGAGGGGGACGGCTTCAAGCTCGCCGAGGTCGATCTCTCGATCCGCGGCGAGGGCGAGATCCTGGGAACGCGCCAGCACGGCCTGCCTCGCTTCCGCGCCGCCACCCTCCCGGAGGACATGGCGCTGCTGCTGGAGGCGCGTCGCCGGGTCCGCGAGCTGCTCGCTCGCCACCGCTCGCTTGAGGCGCCCGCGCTCGGGCCGCTGATCGGCGAGGCGCGGTGGCGCTTCGGCGACGAGCGGGTCGAGCAGATCGCTGCCTAGCCTGGTTCTGTGGCAGAGATGCGAATCACCGGGGGTGAGCTCCGCGGCCGCCGGCTCTACGTCCCCAAGACGGGAATTCGTCCAACCGCCGGCCGCGTTCGCGAAGCCGTCTTCTCGATGCTCGGCGGCATCGACGGGGCGAAGGTCTTGGATCTGTTCTGCGGGAGTGGGGCGCTCGGGATCGAGGCGCTCTCTCGGGGGGCGGCCGACGCCACCTTCGTCGACATCAAGCCGGGCGCCGTCACCCGCAATCTGGACGAGCTGGGAATCAGCGGCGGCGAGCCGGATCGAGGCTGGATCGTGAAGTCGGACGTCCTGGACTTCCTGGAGCGCGAGGTGAGTCTCGGTCCGACGGTGCGCTACGACCTGGTTCTCTGCGATCCGCCGTATAGACTCGCCGCCGGTCTCGCCACTGGCCTCGACGTCCTCATCCCCGGCATCCTGGCGGAGGGAGGCAGGGTGGTAATCGAAACAACTGCGCGGAATCCCCTACAGCTGTCCCAGCCACTGATCAAGGACAAGACCTACGGCGACACGCTGGTCCGCGTCTACGCGCCTGAGCCGGTCGACCAGAGAAAGGAGCCGACGTGAGCCCCGACGGCAGGGTGGCGATTTGCCCGGGCAGCTACGACCCGGTCACCAACGGGCACGTCGACATCATCACTCGCACCTCCCGCGTCTTCGAGCGGGTGGTGGTAGGCGTCGTGAGCCGGCCGGTCCGCAAGGAGAAGACGTTGTTCACGGCGGCGGAGCGGAAGGGCTTCATCGAGGAGGCCACCGCCGAGCTCGGCAACGTCGAGGTCGAGGTCATGTCCAACCTCCTGGTCGAGTTCGCCAGGGAGCACGGCGCCGGCGCGATCATCAAGGGGCTGCGGGCGATCTCGGACTTCGAGTACGAATTCGAGATGAACCAGCTGAACCGCAAACTGGCGGCCGACATCGAGAGCATGTACATCTTCGCCTCGGCCAACTACAGCTTTCTGTCCTCCACCGGGGTGAAGGAGATCGCCACCTTCGGGGGAGACGTCTCCGACCTGGTGCCCGCGCCTGTGGCGAAGGCGCTCGCCGAGCGTTTGGCCAAGTAGACGGGTTATCTCATGCGTGCGAGCTGGGCAGGAGCTTGCAGTTGGGCGGCGAAACTGAAACCGATGTCGGTCCCCACGGCGACTGCGTAAGCTTTAGTGACTTCACATGGACGTTCTAGTACTCATCGACAAGCTCGACGACCTCGTTCACAACGCGCGGCCCGTGCCGCTTACCGATCAGGTGCGCGTGGACCGCGAGGAGATCTACGACCTGCTCGACCAGATGCGGGCGACGATCCCCGAGGAGATCAAGCAGGCGCGCTGGATCGTCAAGGAGCGTCAGGAGATGCTCGCCGAGGCGAAGCGCGAGGCCGAGCGGATCGTCAAGGAGGCGCGCGAGCAGCAGGCGCGGCTGGTGGCGAACGAGGAGATCACCCGGCAGGCCGAGCGCGCCGCCGAGGAGATCGTCGAGGAGGC
>JBOGZE010000387.1:0-2064 GCA_050697055.1 Solirubrobacterales bacterium | reverse complement strand
AGGTCACGCTGGTCGCGGCCAACGTCGCCCTTTCTGCGCCTTCGGGCGTGAGGCGGATCGACGTGGAGACCGCCTCGGAGCTGGCCAACGCCCTGGGCAGGGAGTTCGAATCCGCGGACGTGCTCGTGATGGCGGCGGCTCCCGCCGATTTCCGGCCGAAGCAGCCCGCCGACGAGAAGATCCACCGCGACGGGACGAGCGGCTTCGAGCTCGACCTGGAGGCGACCGAGGACATCCTCGCCATCCTCGCCGCCCGCCGTCGCGAGGGTCAGACGATCGTCGGGTTCGCGGCAGAAACGGACGCCGGACTCGATCGGGCGCGCGAGAAGCTGGAGCGCAAGGGCGCCGATGCGATCGTCCTCAACAACGTCTCGCGCCGCGAGATTGGCTTCGAGAGCACTGAGAACGAGGTCGTGATCGTCGAGCGCGACGGGAAGCACCACGTCCCCTTCGCCTCCAAGGCAACGATTGCCGACGCGATCCTGGACCGGATCGAGGCGATCAGGTCGGGCTCGGGCGCTCAGCGGACCGAAGCTGGCGAGTAGCCTGCCCTCAGGGCCTCTTGCCGGCCCCCCTACACTGGATTAATGGCCCAGGACCAGCAGCTCCAGCGCGGCGAATCCCTCTACTCGCTCTACCGGCGGGGCATGGAGCTGCTCGAGGACGGGGACTTCGAGGAGGCCACCGTGCCGCTCAAGGAGGCGGCGCGACAGGCGCCCGAGAAGAGCTCTGTGCGCGAGGCGCTCGGCCGCGCGCTGTTCCGCAGCCGCCACTACGCCGAGGCGGCGACCGAGTTCGAGGCGGTGGTGGAAACGCATCCCGTGAACGACTACGCCCACTTCTGCCTGGGCCGGGCGCTCACCAAGACCGGCGAGACCAGGCGTGCCCGCCACCACCTCGCCCTCGCCTCAAACCTGCGTCCCGACCGTCGCGACTACCGCATCTATCGAGAGCGACTGGCGGCGGCCAGCGGCTGAGCTCCGCTCGGGTGGCGCGCACATGAGGGCGCTGGTCCAGCGCGTCAGCCAGGCGGCTGTCGACGTGGAGGGGGAGAGGGTGGCGCAGATCGGCCCTGGGATGCTGGTGCTGCTGGGCGTCTCGCGCGACGACACGGAGGCGGAGGCCGACCGGCTGGCCGAGAAGGTCCGCGCGCTTCGGATCTTCGACGACGCCGACGGCAAGATGAACGAGCCGCTCGGGGACCGGGAGATCCTCTGCGTGAGCCAGTTCACGCTCTACGGCGACACGCGCAAGGGAACCCGGCCGAGCTACACCCAGGCGGCGCCGGGGGAGCAGGCGGAGCCGCTCTATGACCGCTTCTGCGAGACGGCCGATGCGAAGAAGGGCGTCTTCGGGGCCTGCATGGGCGTTGCTCTGATCAACGACGGCCCGGTCACGGTGATCTTGGAGGTCTAGGGGTCCGCCTTGTCGACTTGGTTGGGCGATGCCGAACAAAGTCGCCAGTTGTCCCAATCACGGGATGACCGCTGCTGGCCGGTTTGCGCGTGACTGAGGCGGGGCTATACTCGCCCGGAACCTTTTTTCGCACCGAACCGCGTGTCGAAAGGTGGGCGAGCGCCCGCCTTTTTTTGGGCCTACGAATGGCTAGAGAACTTCAGCAGCTACAGGAAATCATCGAAACACGGCTCTCAGAGCGGGAGCCGGACCTCGAGCTGCTCGCGCTCGAGCGGCCCGCGTCGGAGCGCCTGCGGCTCGTGATCGACAGGCCAGGTGGCGTTGACATCGCCCTCTGCGAGCGTGTCACGGGCGAGTTCCGTGACCTGCTCGAGTCCTGGTCACTCGAGGTTTCCTCTCCGGGCCCGGAGCGCCCCCTGACGAAGCCGGAGCACTTCAGGCGCTTCGTCGGGCGGCGCGTGCGTGTTCGAACCCGCGAGGAGTTCGCCGGCCACAAGAGCTTCACCGGTCGGCTCACCGGCGCCGACGAGAAAAGCGTCAGCGTTGACTCGGGCGACGGTCCCGTGGCGATCCCGCTCACGGCGGTTCGCCGTTCGAATTTGCTGTCAGACGGAGCCACGAACGGAGGTGTGGGGGCATGACCCAGGA
>JBOGZE010000386.1:0-2722 GCA_050697055.1 Solirubrobacterales bacterium | reverse complement strand
TCAGCCCGTCGACCGACTCGACGCGGACTCGACTCCCAACGCCCACCTCAGCCTCGTCCTCGGCTGGCCGTGCCCGCCACAGCGCCCCGCGCACGAACACTTGGCCGACCGGGTTGAGCTGCGCGCGTACGTCTCCCTCGGCCCCGATCATCTCCTCCCAGCCGGTCCTGACCGGCTCGTCGCGATGGGCGGCGACGACGCGCTGGCCGGCGAAGACGAGCATGCCGCCGAAAACGACCCCGGCTGCAATCACCGCCGGCACGGAGACCTCGAGCGCCTCCGAGTCGGTGTCGTAGAGGAGCAGGCCGGCGCCGACCAGCGCCGCGATGCCGGCGATACCCAGCACGCCACCCGCCGCCAGGTGCGCCTCGGCGACGATCAGCGCCACGGCGAGTACCAGCAGCAGGATGCCGGTGACCCGCACCGGCAGTTGCGAGGTGCCGTATAGGCCGAGCAGCAGCGAGACGGCCCCCACGGCGCCGGGCACGATCACGCTTCCCCCGCTGAGCAGCTCGATCGCGATGCCGATCATGCCGATCAGGAGCAGCAAGTAGGAAATCGTCGGATCGACGATCAGCTGCAGCAGGTCATAGAACAACGGCATGTCGCGTCGCTCGATGCTGAGACCGGTCGTGTCCAGCGTCTGCGCCTTGGGGCCACGGACCCGGAAGCCGTTCAGTTGGCCGAGCAGGTCGCCCTCGTTGACTGCGATCAGGTCGATCGCGTGCGCGTCAAGCGCCTCCTCGGCGGTCACGTTGACGGCCTCGGTGACCATGTCGGCTGCCAGATTGCCGTTGCGCCGGTGTCCGTCGGCGAGCGCCCGCGCGTAGGCGGCGGCGTCGTTGGCAATCTTGCGGCCCAGCACCTCGTTGTCGGAGCTGGGCCCGATCGAGATCGGCGTCGCGGAGCCGATGTTCGTCTGGGGCGCCATGGCTGCGACGTCGGTGGCCTCCGTGATGAAGACGCCCGCCGATGCGGCGCGGGCGCCGTCCGGCGACACATAGGCGACGACCGGCATCGGCGCCGAGATGATGTCCTTGACCATGTCGCGGGTCGAGCTGTCGAGCCCGCCCGGCGTGTCGATGCGAATGATCACCAGCTCGACGCCGTCGTCGTCGGCGTCGCCGAGCGCCTTGTCGATCCAGTCCGCGGTTGCGGGCGAGATCGTTCCCGAGAGCTCGATCGAGCGGGCGACGCCCGCTTGCTCCTGGGCGCCGCCGCCAGCCGCGAGGCCGAGGAGGCCGGCGGCGCAGAGGACGGCGCCGAGCGCGAGTCGGAGGGGGCGCGAGACCACGACCCGA
The DNA here is from genome assembly GCA_050697055.1 of Solirubrobacterales bacterium. Taxonomy (GTDB): domain Bacteria; phylum Actinomycetota; class Thermoleophilia; order Solirubrobacterales; family 70-9; genus CAVVYV01. The sequence goes on along the minus strand of JBOGZE010000386.1, from coordinate 1,421 downwards.
TTATCAGCCAATCGGTGCAGGCGCTCAGCGGGCGTAGCGGTCGATGTCGGCGACTAGCTGCTCCTGGTCTTCGTAGACACCCGGTGAAGACCAGCTCGCCTGAGCTGTCGTAGAAGGCGGTCGCCGGGAAGGTCGCCGGCGGGGCGGGACGACCGTCCAGGGGGGCAACTCGAGCGGCCTCGCGGTGATCACCCGCGCCAGCCAGGCGGGGGACGGACGCCCCTGTCACTTGCGCGATCCCGCGTTCCGAGAGCCGGGACCTGGAGCTGGATGCTCCGCACAGTGGCCCGACGGGGCGGGGCTTTGCGCGATGGTCCCGGTCACGCCTGTGCGCGCGTGACGGCGGATCGGCGCCTCATCGCAGTTGCCTGCCGGTGTCCGAAATTCGCTCAGTTGCGCGGCTTCCGGGCCTTTGAGGAACGCGCCCGACAGGATTCGAGCCTGTGACCTTCGGTTTCGTAGATCGAGAGTCTGGTCTCAGCTACCGGTGATCGTAGGGATGGGCGAAACCTATGAGGAATGGCTTCGCCCGCAGCACGTGAGCGGAAGGCCTACTCGTCCCCCTCCGCGGCAGCCTTCAGCTTCTGCAGCGACGTCTCCCAGCGCTTCCTGATGTCGCGCGACCCGATCGGCGCGGCGAGCTTGCCGAGGCCTTTGAAGTCCACCTCGTCGTCCACCTGAAGAAGGGTCCCGGCAGGGGACGCGCTGAGGCTGTAACGCACGTGGCGGGAGAAGGTCTTCCCCTCCTGGTCCTCCTCGAGCAGGCTCGGCGCCTCCGAGCGGGTGACCCGCGCCTCCACCTCCTCCTTCATCCGGGTGCGGTACAGGTGGTCGTCGCGCGTGCCGGGCCCGGGATATTCCGCCGAGCGTGAGCGGGTCTCGAGGTAGCCCTCGAACCAGCGCTCCGGGGTGGAGATCGCCCGCCAGACCTCCTCGGGCGGGCGCTCGATGTAGATGCTCTCGCTGAACTGCAGCATGGCCACCTCCTTCCCCTCGGCGGCCACACTACTCCCCGCGGGCGGCCAGCCAAGGCCGAGGAGGCGGCGGGGAGTCTAGGCGGGGAGGAGACCGAGCTCGAGCGCCTCCGGGCGAGGGTTCCCCCGGGCTCGAAAGGGGGACGACGCGCCGTGATTCGCCAACGAGGCGAAGCTGGCGAAGGCCGACGCGCGAGACGAAGCGGGAACCGACGCAGAAACCGCGGCTCCGAGCTGCGCACGGCGTCGCCGGGCTACCTTTCCCCTGGTGGCCGACCTCGTCGAGAGCCTAATGGGGATCCCGGGGGCCGTGGCTGTGGCGCGCGCGGGAGGCGAGGATGCGGCCGGGCCGGCGCCGCCCGGGGGCGAGCCAGCCATCCACCGCGTCGATCTCGAAGCGTCCCTCGCTCGCCTCGGCCACCCAGCGCTCGACCGCGTCGCGGTCGC
>JBOGZE010000385.1:0-1642 GCA_050697055.1 Solirubrobacterales bacterium | reverse complement strand
TGCCCGAGGCGCTCGCCGGCCCCGCCCCCGCCGCTGACCGAGATCGGCACCTCACCCGCGCCGAAGGCGTAGAGCATCGAGAACTGGCCGGGGTTGATGGCGCCGACCCCGTCGTCCCCGGCGGGCTCCAGCTCCAGGGTCCAGGTGTCGCCCAGTTCCTGGCGCTTGCCCACCACCGTGTAGGAGAGCGGCAGCAGCGGGTCGCGCTCCGGGCGGTCCTCGGGGGAGGGCCGCGAGACCCACTCTGCGGCGGGGCGGGCGCTGCCGTCAGCGGGCGGCGACATTTCCGTAGATGTCGATCAAGCGGAGCCGGGTCGCCTGGAGCCGATCCATGATCACCGGGAGGAAGCGGCGCATCAGCCCATAGCCGAGGGCGGAGTCCTCGTCGCACTTGCCGCGCAAGCAGGCGGCGTCGAAGACGACCGTGTGCACGGTGTCCACGGCGCGGGCGTCGAAGGCGACCCGGTAGGGCGGCACCAGCCAGGACCAGCCGAGCAGGTCGCCGTCGTCGATCGTCTCCAGGATCATCGTGCCTTCCTGCGGGACGAAGGTCTCCAGCGCCACCCTGCCGCGCCGGATCACGTAGAAGACGTCGGCGGGGTCGCCCTCCCGCAGCAGGTAGCTGCCGGCCTCGAAGGTCCTGTTCTGCGCGCAGCCCGCGATCAGCTCCAGGTGCTCCTTCGCCATCCCCTCGAAGGCCGGCGCATCGGTGATCAGTTCGTCAATGGTCCGCATCGATCCCCCTCCCCTCGCCGAGGTCGGTTGCCCGGATCGCCGCCGCCTCCTCCGTGATGTCGATCGCCACCGGGCACCAGGTGATGCAGCGCCCGCAGCCGACGCAGCCCGAGGTCCCGAACTGGTCGATCCAGGTGGCGAGCTTGTGGGTCATCCACTGGCGGTAGCGCGAGGGCGCGGAGTTGCGGACGCTGCCCCCGTGGATGTGGGAGTGGTCGAGGGTGAAGCAGGAGTCGAGGAGGCGGACGCGCTCGGCCTCCTCCCCGGCGAGGTCGGTGACGTCCTCGACCGTGTGGCAGAAGCAGGTCGGACAAACCAGGGTGCAGTTGCCGCAGGTGAGGCAGCGCTCGGAGACCTCGTCCCAGCGCGGGTGCTCCATGTTCCGGTAGAGCAGCTCCTTGATCCCGTCGGTGTCGAGCTCGCGGCCCATCTGCGATGCGCACTCCTCGGAGACCGCCTCGGCGCCGGCCTCGTCCGAGTCGCTCGCGGCCTCGGTGTCGATCGCCGCCAGCAGCTCGGCCCCGGCCTCGCTGCCCACCTCGACGTGGAAGCGGTGACCGTCCTCGTCAGTCAACTCGGTGAGGGCGAGGTCGAAGCCGCTTCGCGCCCGCGGTCCAGTCTCCATCGAAACGCAGAAGCAGGTGTTGCCCGCCTTCGAGCAGTTGACGGCGACGATGAAGGCGTCGCGGCGGCGTGCCTCGTAATCAGCGTCGGTGTAGCCGTTGCCGATGAAGACCTTGTCCTGGACCCCGATCGCCGCCAGATCGCAGGAGCGCACCCCGATGAAGGCGTAGCGCGGGGTTTCCCGCTGCTCGGGCTCGAAATTGATCTCACCGTCCTCGCCCTTGCGGCCCTTCCACAGGGTGAGAGTGGATGGAAAGAGGTGGCTCTTCCAGGAGTTGGGGCC
>JBOGZE010000384.1:0-2017 GCA_050697055.1 Solirubrobacterales bacterium | reverse complement strand
CTCAGAATCGGCTTCGTGGTGCTGTTTGCGCTGCTCCTCGCGGTGTCGCTCCTGGGCGTTGGCCGACTGTTCCAGATCCGGGTCAACTACGAGGACGACACCAGCCGGTACTTCCAGCTGGAGCTGGAGACCGAGCGCCTGCGCTCCGCGTACATCCTCGAGCAGGCCTCTGTGCGGCCTCCGTCGGGCCGCGAGAGGCCGAGCAAAACCGATCTCAACCAGGCGGCCGCAAGCTTTGCCGACGCGGCCGGTCGAGCCTCCGATCTGACCGGCTCCGACACGGAGCTTGCCTCGAGGCTCGAGCGGCTCTCCGCCAACGAGGACTCCTGGCGCCATGCGGTCGCGGACCCGCGGCTGCAGGGCAAGGACCCAGGCGGGAACGTCGAGCAGCGCCTGACCTCGGCGGTAACCGACAGCGGCGAGGCGCTGGCCGTCTCCACCCGCAACGCCCGAGAGGGGGCCCGCACCGACGCCCGCCGCGATACGCGCAACACCACGATCCTGGTGGCCGCCGGCCTAGCCGGGGCCCTGCTCGCCGCGCTCATCCTCTTCTCTGGGTTGATCAACTCGATGCGAGCGCCGCTGGCAAGGCTCGTCGAGGGGGCCCGCCGCCTCGCCGGCGGCGATCTCGAGACAAGGGTCGAGGCCGGGGGGCCGGTGGAGATCGCCACCCTGGGGAAGGCCTTCAACGAGATGGCAACGGCGCTGGAGCGAGACGCCCGGGAGCGAGACCGGGTAGAGCGAATGAAGGACGACTTCGTGCTCACGGTGTCGCACGAGCTGCGAACCCCGGTGACCGTGGTCAAGGGCTTCTCGGAGATGCTCACCGCGCAGCCGCGCTCGCTCGACGCCCGCCAGCTGGAGGCCGCCGAGGTGATCGCCGACAGCGCCGGCCAGCTGCAGACGATGATCAACGACCTGCTCGACCTTGCCCGCAGCGACGCCGGCAAGCTGCGAATCGACCCCGAGCCGACCCCGGTGCGCAGCCTGACTCAGCGGGTGGGGCGGCAGATGCGACCGAACTTCGAGGAGAAGAAGCAGCGGCTTACGGTCAGTATCGAGAAGGACCTGCCCGAGGTCCAGGCCGATCGCGATCGCATCGCCCAGGTCCTGGCCAACCTGCTCACCAATGCCTACAAGTACGCTCCGGAGGGCGCGAAGGTGCAGCTGACCGCGAGCCGGGTCGGTCAGGAGGTCGAGTTCGCGGTCTCGGACAATGGCCCCGGTCTCGGCCAGGAAGAGCTCGACCACGTGTTCGAGCGTTTCTGGAGGGCCCAGAGCGGCGAGACCCAGGCCGTGGGCGGCACCGGCCTGGGCCTGGCGATTGCGAAGTCGCTGATCGAGCTTCACGGAGGCGCGATCTCGGCGACATCCGTCCCCGCCAAGGGCGCCACCTTCCGCTTCGTGCTGCCGGTCGCCCCGGACAAGCGGCCCATCCAAACGCGGGGAACGAAGAAGGGCGAGGGCAAACCCAGGGCAAAGGCCGGCCGGTGACTCGCCTCCTGGTCGCCGATGACTCCGAGACGGTGCTGCTGATGCTGGAGCGCCGCCTAGAGATGGCCGGCTACGAGGTGACCACCGCCACCGATGGCCGCGAGGCCCTGGCGGCGGTCGAGGAGGCCGGCAAGGAGCGCGAGCCGGACCTGATCCTGCTCGACGCGATGATGCCGAATATGTCCGGGATCGAGGTGCTGCAGACGCTGCGCGACTCGGGCTCGAAGATCCCGATCCTGATCATCTCCGCGCACCTGGACGCCCAGGAGCCCGAACGGATGAAGGCGCTCGGCGCCGACGATTGCGTCCCGAAGCCGTTCGAATGGGACACACTGATCGGCCGGATCGAAGCGCTCGCGAACCCGTAGCGGCCGCCAAGCCGCTAGGACCGGGCGATCTCCATCCTGATCTGCTTCCCCTTCAGCTTGGTGCCGTCAAGGTAGGAGACCGCCCTCCCCGCCTCGTCGGCGCCCAGCTCGACGAAGGAGAAGCGGTCGAGCACCCGGATCGAGTGGATCGAATC
>JBOGZE010000383.1:0-2496 GCA_050697055.1 Solirubrobacterales bacterium | reverse complement strand
AGCGTGCCTTGGGGGTTCAACGAGGACTGGGGGTGGTCGAACGGCGCCTTCAGCTCGGCCGAGACGGCAAACCTCCATATGCAGAAGGCGGGCGCGATCATGCCGGACTCGCTCTCGGCCAATCGATTCCACGTGATGTGGTCATACGTCGAGGGGGTCCGCGGGACCTACGACTGGTCGATGAGCGATGCCCAGTACGCGGCGATGCAGAAGTACACAAAGAAGCCGATCATGCTGCTCCACAGGGCTCCGGTGTGGGCGCGGGATCCGGCGGCGACCTGTCCGTCGGGGGGCACCGAGCGGTGCATCTATCCGCCGCTTCCCCAGTTCGACGGCGACTGGGAGGCCTTCGTCAAGGCCGCGGTCGCCCGCTATCCGAACGTGAGTGCGATCGAGATCTGGAACGAGCCCAACCTCGCGACCTTCTGGGCCCCGGCGGCCGATCCCGACCGCTACGCGGCCATCCTCATCGCCGCCCACGAGGCAGCCATTGCCGCGGACAGCAGCGCCCCGGTCCTGACGGGAGGCCTTTATCCCGCGACCACCAACGGCGGCAACGTCTCCGCCAGGGAATTCCTCGACCAGGTCTATGCGACCGCGGGAGCCGGCGCCTTCGAGGGCATCGGCTCACATCCCTACGCCCACCAGGCGTCCTACGTGGAGAGGATGTGGACGCGGCTCGACGCCCTGCGAGCGGTCCGCGATCAGTACGGCGATGGCGCCACCCCCCTGTGGATCACCGAGGCGGGGATCTCAACCGAGGCCGCCGCCGGGGTGCCGCTCGATCAGCAGGGAGATCTCCTCGCCGAGCTCTATCGCTCCATCGAGGGGCACGACATCCGCTCCTTCGTCATCCATCGCTTGTACGACATCGGCTCCGACTACTGGGACCAGTACGGGGTGCTCTATCAGGACCTCATGCCGAAGCCCGCCTACTGCGAGCTCGGCGCGGCGATCGGGACCGCCTGCCCGTTGCCCCCGACCACACCGACCGAGCCGCCCCCGACCACAACGACCCCTCCTTCTCCCGCTCCAGCCCCCGGTCCAGCTCCCCCCGAGCCGCCGACCTGCAGGGGCAAGCCCGTGAGCATAGTCGGCACCGCTGGCCCCGATCAAATCGTCGGCACACCCGCAGCCGACGTGATCGACGCCCAGGGCGGCAACGACACCGTTACGGCCTTGGGAGCGAACGATGTCGTTTGCGGTGGGCCCGGCAAGGACACGCTCAAGGGCGGTCCCGGCACGGACACCCTCCTCGGCCAGAAGGGCAAGGACACGCTCAAGGGCGGCGGGGGCAAGGACACCTGCATTGGCGGGAAGAGCAACGACTCCGCCTCGGCCTGCGAGGTCGAGAAGTCGATCTGAGCTAGTTACTGCCCCGCCGTAGCGAGATACTGCGCGGGCGATGTCGCAGGAGAACGTCGAGGTCGTCCGGAAAGGGGTCGAGGCTTTCAACCGCACGCGGGCCTCCGTTGACCTCTGCGAGGTCAAGGTACGACGCCCATTTTCCTGAGGGCTCCACAACCGTAAGGGCTGCGGGTTGGGCTGCAGTGGCGGTTTGGGCGGCCGCGGAAACCGCATAGCCAAGCCGCTTAGTAGCCCAAAGCGAACTTCGCGTCCTCGCTCATCATCTCCGGGGACCAGGGTGGGTCGAAGACCATCTTCGGGTGGACCTTGCTGATCCCTTGGAGGTCGCCGACGAACTCCCTCATCTGCTCGGACACCTGCGGCCCGATCGGGCAGGCGGGCGTCGTCAGGGTGAAGGTGATGTGGGCCTCCTCGCCCTCAATCACGACGTCGTAGACGAGCCCCAGCGAGACGAAGTCGAGCCCCAGCTCGGGGTCGATCACCTCTTCCAGCGCCTCGTAGATGTCCTCTTCGGTTGTCGTCTCGGTTGCCATCGGTTACAGCGTAGCCAGCGGAGTAGCTCGCCAGGGCGCGCCTGCTTGGAGCGGGGCCGGGATCGCGCCCCGAGTAGCCTTCCGGGCCGTGTTCCTGCTGATCCTGGTCTTCATCCTGGTGCCGATCGCGGAGCTGTACGTGATCATCCAGGTCGGCGGTGCGATCGGCGTCGGGCCGACGATCGCCCTCCTGATCCTCGACGGCTTCCTCGGCGCGTTCCTCCTGCGCCAGCAGGGGCGCGCCGCCTGGGTCCGCTTCAACCGGGCGCTGGCCGAGAACCGGATACCACACAAGGAGGTCCTTGACGGCGTCCTGATCATCTTCGGTGGCGCCCTTCTGCTCACCCCTGGCTTCCTCACCGACATCGTCGGCTTGATCTTCCTGATTCCGCCCAGCCGGGCGATCGTCCGCGCCTTCATGGCCCGGATCGTCCGCGGCCGCCTCACCGTAGGGCCGCGAGCAGCGACCTGGGGCTACGGGCGCGTCCGGCGGCGCGATGCGCGCCAGAGGCCGGCGCCGGAGGGCCCGGCGCCCGGAGGGCCCGCACCCGGCAGCCCCGGGGGGCCGCCGCCCGGCGGACGCCCCGGACCCGAC
>JBOGZE010000382.1:0-6051 GCA_050697055.1 Solirubrobacterales bacterium | reverse complement strand
TGGTCACGGGCCGCTTCTCGGGCAAGAACAAGAGTGGCGCGGACCTTGACGCCGCCTTCACCCACACATTCGAGTTCAAGGACGGCAAGATCGTGCGGTTCAACCACGAGGTCGACGAGGGCTGGGCGGCCGGCTGGTCCTGAGCCCAGAGATCGACCGCCGGTTAAGCAAGCAACCGCCACGAGGGGTGAGCGACCGGACTCGAAACCGGCGACTCCCAGGATCAACTACCTGGCGGGCTTTGGTTCATCTGAGCTTGACCCTGATGCGCCGGGCATACTGAGTTGCCTGGCTATGTGGAAGGGCGTCGTCCTCGCCCTCGTGCTCGACTAGGCTGCGCTGCCGCGTCGCGCGAGAAGCGAGCGTCAGCTCGAAACCGCCGCTTTCCATGCGGAGTGTGCCTTTTTCTATGGCACCCGCAGGCGCCCAGTCGCTCGCTGCTCCCTTCGCTTGTGGTTGCAGTAGCCCTCGAGATCGCGGCGCTTCACCGAACGACGGTTAACTCGGCGGATTCGGCCTCCGCGCCCTCGGACTCCAACTCGGGACTGAGTAGAAGCTGAAGCGCATCGAGGACGTTGTCGCGTGCCTCCTCACGAGTGCGACCCTGGCTCATCGCTCCTGGAACCGCGGGGATCTGGGCGATCACCCAGCCATTCTCGCCCGACTCGTACTCGATCCGCAACCGCAGGGTTCTCTCCATGCTCGCGATGGGGCTACCTCGGTGGTCTGACCGCGTCTCGCCCTAGCTTTCGATTAGGTATGCCGCGCCTCGAAGAGATCACGTACGACCTGGCGTTACGGGCTCTCGCCGATCAGGAGGGCGCGCTCAGGGACCTCCGTGCCAGAACGGGGACGCTGCTTACCGCTGCTTCGCTCATTGCCTCCTTTCTCGGTGGTCAGGCGATCGCCCGCGCCGAGCTCAGCGCCCTGGTCGTGCTGGGCGTTGTCGCGTTTGCGGCCTGCGTCATGCTCTGCATCTACGTCCTTCTGCCGAAGGAGGGGCTCATCTTCGCGATCGACGGGCCGCAGGCCTACCAGGCTCTCTACGCCGTGCGCGAGGACGAGGAGGAGGTCCAGCGATGGCTCACCTACTGGGTTCAGGGATTTCGCAGCAACAACCACGAGGCGGTGAAGCGCCTCACCCTTATGTTCTCGCTGGCCGGGGTCGCGCTCCTGTTCGAGATCGTCTTCTTGGCGCTCGCACTCGCGCTAGGCTGAGATGGCCGTGAGCACTCAATCGCCAAAGCCGAGCACGGTCGAGCGGCCGGCGTCGAAACCCCCTCCACCGCCACCTCCGCCGCCCCCGGGGGTGGGGATTCCAGAGACGCGCGGGGCTGGCCCCTCTGAGACGAAGTAGCGCTCAGCGGGCATGGCCGGCCTGGGCGGCTGCCCTCAAAGGCGGGCGGACACAATCCGGACACGTCAGTCGGTCCGATCGCGATCATGACCGTCATCGCTCCGCTCGTCGAACAAGCTCATTTGCAGCGGGTTCTTGCCCGACGGTGACCCGGCGTGATCGCCGGTGTCACCCTCGAAGCTGATGAAGGAGATCCTCGGCAGGCAGATGGGTCTCTAGCCGACGCCGGGGCGGACGACGCCGTTCTCGTAGGCGAAGATCACCGCCTGGACGCGGTCGCGGAGGTCGAGCTTCATCAGCACCCGCTTGACGTGCGTCTTCACGGTCGACTCCTCGATCACGAGGCGCTCGGCGATCCCGGCGTTGGTGAGCCCGGCGGCGATCAGCTCGAGCACCTCCCGCTCTCGCTCGGTGAGCTCCGCCAGGCGCTCCTCCTGAGGCTCGACCGCGGGCTCCCGCGCCATCCGCTCGATCACCCGGCGGGTTACCGACGGCGAGAGCAGCGCCTCGCCGCCCGCGACCGTGTGGATCGCCGCGATCAGCTCCTCCGGACCGGTGCGCTTGAGCAGGAAACCGGACGCCCCCGCCGCGAGCCCGCCGAAGACGTAGTCGTCCTCCTCGAACGTCGTCACGATCACCACCCGGCAGTCCGGCGCGGCCTCCAGGACCTCGCGGGTCGCGGTGATCCCGTCCATCTCGGGCATCCGGACGTCCATCAGGACGACGTCGGGACGGAGCCGGCGGGCGCTGTCGATCGCGGCGCGGCCGTCCCCGGCCTCCCCGACGACCTCGATCCCCTCGTCGCTGGAGAGCACGGCCCGCAGCCCCGCCCGCATCAGCTTGTCGTCGTCGACGATCAGGACGCCGACCGGGCCGGGACTCATCGGTCCTTGGTCTCGGCCAGGTTCCTCGCCGCCCCGGGCTCGGCGAAGTGCTCCGCGGGCGCTTGGTAGCGCGGGTCGTAGGGGAGCACCGCCCGGACCCGGAAGGTGCCGTTCGCCTGGATCGCCTCGAGGGTCCCCCCGACCAGGGCGGCGCGCTCCCGCATCCCCGCCAGGCCGTGTCCCTCCGCCGGGGGCTCGCCGTTGCTCGCCGGGTTCGCGACCGGGTTGGCCACCGTGACCTCTAGCGCGTCGTCGCGGAAGCTGAATACGACCTCCGCGCTCCCGTCGCCGTGCCTGGTGGCGTTGGTGAGCGACTCCTGAAGCAACCTGAACACCGCACGGCCGACCGATGGACCCAGCGTCCTGCCCTCGCCGACCCGCGAGACACGCAGGTCGAGGCCCGTGGCCCGATGGAGCTCGAATAGCGCTTCGACCGCTTCCTTCCCCCGCTTCATTCCGAGGGCAACCTCCGAGTCCCCGAGAGGGGTCTTTTCGGCTCGGTCACCCTCGCGGAGAGCGTGGACCAGCTGGTCGATCTCGTCGATCTGCTCGCGCGCCACGCTCTCGATCGTCTCGATTGCCTGCTCGGCGCGCTCAGGGTCGCGGTCGCGCAGGAGCCGGGCGGCCCCCGCCTCGACCAGGATCACGTTGATCGCGTGGCCAGCGGAGTCGTGGAGGTCGCGGGCGATCCGCGTGCGCTCCTCGGCGGCGACGAGGCGTCTCTCGCGCTCTGCCATCTGCTCGGCCCGCTCTGCCCGCTCCTCTAGGTCGCTGATGTGCTCAGCTTTCAGCCGCGCGCTACGCCCGGCGAACCAGATCGCCAGCCAGATCAGGCCGATGAATGTCATCTCGGGAAAAGGAGGCTTGTTGTCGGCAAGGCTCAGCGCCGCGGCGACCGCGAGAAAGAACCCGACGACAATCCCGACAGCGAGCCTGGCGGGAACCTCCCGCCCGGAGGCTCGAGCGAGCGTGAACAGGGCGATGATCGGGCCGATGGTGACGTCGGGCGGATAGCGAAGCGCTACGAGCGCCACGAGCGCCCCCATCACCGCGAGGAAAACGGGAACCGGCGCGCGGCGGCGAGCCAGAAGCGGGAACGAGATCCCGGCGGCGACGAAAACGCCGAGCAGGTCCAACCCGCGCTGGTCGTGCTCCGCCGGACCGAGGCCCCCCGAGGCGAACATCAGGATCGCGATCGCGAAGGAGGCCAGCGCCCAGAAGACGTCGACCACGAGGTCGCGATGCCGAATCAAACCGTTGGACAGCCTCTCGCGTTCCATGGCCAAGACGGTACTCCGCCCACCCTGACCCGGAATCCCACCCCGGGTGGATCCCCCTACCCCCTGAGGGGGACCTCCGAGTTCCCTCCCTGGGGTGTTGTGGCTCCACGAGGCCGTCCGTACTGTCGCTCCATCGCACAAATCGGGGATTCCCCAGGGCTCGCTCAGGGTGATTCCGGATTGAAGGAAGGGCCGCGACGAAGCATCTTGCGGCAACGGTCGTAACGGAATTCGAAACGGAGGTAGGTCTTGTCCGCTCTAACTCGTTGGGTCCTCGCCCACAAGCGCACAGTCGTCAGCTTCTGGATCGTCGCCACGATCGCCGGCGTGATGGCCGCTGGCCCCGCGTCGGAGGCGCTCGACCAGGAGTTCTCGGTCCCGGAGAAGGAGGGCTGGGAGACAAACGTGGCGATCGCCGAGCAGTACAAGGGCACCGGGGGTGACACCGCCCCGCTGGTCCCGGTGGTCACCCTGCCGGAGGGCAAATCCGTCGATTCGCCGGCGGTGAAGAGCGAGCTCGAGCAGGTCGACGCACGACTGAAGCAGGCTCTGCCGCAAGCGCGAATCGCCTCCTACGCCTCCACCGGCGACCAGACCTTCGTCTCCGACGACGGCCGTACGACATTTGCGCTCATCTACCCGCAGCCCGATCCCGATGAGCAGTTCGGAGAGAACCCCGCGGCGGAGAAGGCAGCGAGCGCGGCCCTCGACGGCGCCACGGTCGGCGGTGAGCCGGTCAAGCTGACCGGCTTCGACGCGCTGGCACAGGAGAGCGGCGGCGGCGGTGATGGACCCGGCGTCCTACTGGAGGCGGTTCTTGGCGGCTTCGGGGCTCTGGTGGTGCTCAGCTTCGTATTCGCCTCCTTCCTCGCTGTGGTCCCGATCGGGATGGCGATCGTCTCGATCATGACCACGTTCCTGCTCCTACTCGGGCTGACCGAGTTCACCGACGTCTCCCCGATCGTCCAGTTCCTGGTCGCTCTGGTCGGGTTGGGCGTAGCGATCGACTACTCGCTGCTGGTGGTCTCTCGGTGGCGGGAGGAGCGAACGCACGGCCACGGCGGCGACGAGGCCGTGCAGCGGGCGATGGAGACCGCGGGGCGCGCGGTGATCTTCAGCGGCATCACCGTCGCCATAGGCCTCTTCGCGCTGATCGCCCTGCCGCTGCCCTTCCTGCGCTCGATGGGCTACGGCGGCATGCTGATCCCCCTGGTCTCGACCCTGGTAGCGATAACCCTGCTGCCAGTGATCCTCTCCAAGGCCGGGGCAAGGCTCGACTGGCCGCACCGGCGCACGGACGACAAGGCGAGCCGAGCGTGGACGCGCTGGGCCGAGGCGGTCTCACGCAGGCGCTGGGTCGCGGCCGGTGCGGGCATGGCAGTCGTCCTGGCCTTGGCATTTGCGACGACCAACCTGCAGCTCGGCACCTCCGACGCCGACACGATCGCCGAGTCGGGCGAGGCCAAGGAGGGCCTGGTTGCGCTCGAGGGCGCCGGGATCGGCGAGGGCTCGATCCTCCCGCACGAGATCCTGGTCGGGAAGGACACCGACCCGAACCAGGTCGCGGCGGATCTGCGCGGCGTCGAAGGGATTCAGGGCGCAGTGGCGCCCGAGGACGGCTGGAGAAGCGGCGGCACCGCGATCGTCGAGGCGGTCCCGATTCCCGACAGCGGAAGCGACGAGGGTGAGAAGACGCTCGAGGGCGTCCGCGACACCGCCCGCGCGGCCGGACCCGACGTACAGGTCGGTGGCCAGCCGGCTGCCAACGACGATTTCATCGACGCCGTCTACGGCAGCTTCCCGCTGATGATCGCGCTGATCGCGATCACCACCTTCATCCTGCTGGCGCGGGCCTTCCGCTCGCTGCTGCTGCCGTTGAAGGCGATCATCCTCAACATTCTCAGCGTCGCCGCCGCCTGGGGCGTCCTGGTGCTGGTCTGGCAGCAGGGCTTCGGCTCCGAGGCGATCTGGGGCATCGAGGCCACGGGGTCGATCCCGTCGTGGATGCCGATGATCATCTTCGCCTTCCTCTTCGGCCTCTCGATGGACTACGAGGTATTCATCCTCTCCCGGATGCGGGAGGAGTACGACCGCACCGGCTCGACCAGCCTCGCGGTGGTGCAGGGGATCGGGCGCACAGGTCGGCTGGTGACCAGCGCGGCCCTGATTCTCTTCCTCGCCTTCATCTCGCTGGCCTCGGGACCGGAGACCGACGTGAAGATGTTCGCCACCGGCCTGGCGGCGGGGATCCTGCTCGACGCCACGGTGATCCGGGCGCTGATCGTGCCCGCGGTGATCTCGCTGATGGGCCGCTGGAACTGGTGGCTGCCGAGATGGCCCGCCCGCGTGCTGCGGGTCGAGCCGTCGCTGCCGCCGCGCGCGGCGGCGGGAGACGCGGAAGCATGATCGCCAGGATGGGACCTGCCCGACTGCCCGGGGTCGACCAGACGCTCGACCTGTGGACAACGGACGACATCGAGCGGGCCCACCGCAAGCTGGTGGGCGGAGGCGCCACCGCGATGCTCCAGAT
>JBOGZE010000381.1:0-11827 GCA_050697055.1 Solirubrobacterales bacterium | reverse complement strand
GTCGACGATCTGCTCGCGCATGAAGGTCGAGCAGGCGATAACCATGTCGGAGCGGTTCGTGATCCAGCGTTCCACCCCGTGGATGTAGGACTGAGGGTGCTTGTCGACCCAGCCCTGGTGGCGGCCGTGCTCGGTCGCGTGGATGGTCGTCACCAGGGGGGTGGCGAAGCGCTTTGCGAGGTGGTCGCAGGCGTTGGCGACCAGCCAGTCGTGCCCGTGGACGAGGTCGAAGCTGTGGCGATCGCCGAGCTCGACGCCGGCCGCGAGCATGTCGGAGTTCATCCGCTCGACCCAGGCGACGAACTCGTTGAGCTCGGCGGGGCGGGTCGGCTCCCGGACCCGGTGGACGTGGACCCCGGCCATCGTCTCCTCGGCTGGCGACTCCTCGCCGCCGCGGGTGAGCACGTGGACCTCGGTGTCGCGCTCGACCAGCCCCTCGGAGAGCTTCCGGACGTGACGGGCGAGCCCGCCCTCGATCAGCGGCGGATACTCCCAGGAGAGGATCAGTACGCGGATGATGGTCGTTGCGTCTCCTCTAAGGCTCCAGGAGCGGCGCCAGACTGATGTCGGGGGCGAGATTGCGCACGCTCGGCTCGGGGGCCTCGGCGGAGTCTATGGCCTCTAGCAGAGCCTCCGCATGCGCGGTCGCCCGCCGGTAGGGGTAGTCGCCGGCCTGGCCGCGATGGTCCATGAACGCCCAGTCGCTGGACTGGACGGCGAGCAGCTCGCGCGCTGATCGCAGCGCGGCATCGCCCCGCCGGCGGGTCGCCAGCGACCTCATCACCCGCAGCTCCAGGCGGCGCGCCCCCCAGGCGAGGTCGGCGACCGCGGGCGAGTCCCAGGTCTCGAGCGTCTTCCCCTCGCCCCAGCTCGCCTCTGAGACCGGTCGCTCCTCCGCCTCGTGCTCGCCCAGCGCCTCGGGCAGGGTCAGCAGCCTCACCCCCTCCAGCTCCGCCCCTCGCAGCACCTCGCGCAACCAGATCGGCCCCTCGGCCCACCAGTGACCGAGCAGCTCGGTGTCGACCGCGAACACGCAGAGGCCGCGGCGCCCGCGCTCCGCCCGATGTCGCTCGAGGCGGTCCCTGACCGCGGCGAGGAAGCCGGCGGCGTGCTCGCTGGCGCGCTTGGCGGCGACCGCCGCCGCATAGGGCCGCCCCCCCACTGACCACAGCCTGATCCCGTTGGGCGAGAGCCGGTGGTACTCGAGGTAGGCCGGGTCGGAGGGATATCCGCCGTCCGACCAGACCAGCCGCACGGTCGGCCAGTCGATCGTGAAGGCGACCGGGCCGCCGGGCAGCCGAACCGGGGCGAGCGCCGCGGTCCCCCGCTCGTGGGCGCTCTGGTCGAGGCAGGTGTAGGCGATTCCCCGCTCCGCGAGGACGGCCTCGAGTCCGCCGGCGTACGCGCACTCCGGCAACCAGAAGCCGTCGGTGGCGCCGAAGCGGCGCCGGTGCGAGCGCAACCCCGCGTCGACCTGGAGCCGCCGGCCCGCCAGGGTCGCCAGCTTCGGGAGCACCGCGTGCGTCGCCGCCGAGGACATCAGCGCGATCCGTCCCCTGGAGTGCGCCTCCTGGAAGGCACGAAGCGCCCTGCCGCCGAGCCTCTGGAGCCGATCGATCGCCCTGGTGTAGTGCTCGGCCTCGAGCTTCGCCGCAGGCCGGAGCTCGGCGCCTCGATCGACGGCGTCGCGGTCGGCCGCGTCGACCCGGTGGCGCCGGAGGAAGGTGAGCATCCGCTCCCCCACCCCATCGGCCTCGAGTTGGTCGGCGAGCACCGGCGTCACCGTCATCGTCAGCCGTTCGGCGACCTCGAGGACGGGCAGGTGGGAGCGGGCGAAGGCGTCGAACAGCCACTCCTCGCCGAAGGGGTAGGTCCCGAACCCCTCGACGTATGGCATGTGCGAGTGGAGGACGATCGCCAGATCGCCCGCGGTGCGGTCAGGCATTGCAGACGGCGACGAAGTCCAGCGCCCGGTCGAGGTTGTCCGGGCTGAGCCGGAAGTCGCGGGAGCTGATCGCCGGGATGAAGCGGTCGTAGAACGGCCCGGTGAGACGGAGGGCGCGATGGACGCGGTCCCAGCCGAGCCGGATCGCGAGCTCGTGGGCGCGGAGCTTGCGGGCGTGGAAGGTGCCGAGGATCTCGACCGCGGCGAAGTGGGGCTCGAGCAGCGCCCGGTAGTCGCCGACGTCGTACTCGCGCAGGTGCCAGGGGTTGTCGGACTTCGGCGCCCCCGGCGGCGCCAGGGTGAGCCGGTTCGGGGTGGAGATGTAGGCGACCGGGGCGATCCGAGCGAGCCGCTCCAGGAGGCGGTCGGGCTCGTGGATGTGCTCGATCGTCTGCAGGAAGATCACCACGTCTACTTGCTGGTCGAACTCCTCGACCAAGCCGCGCTCGAAGCTCAGGTTGGGGCGCCGGTAGCGAAGCCGAGCGTGCTCGTAAGCCTCGGGGTTGGCGTCGACGCCGATCACCTCGGCGGCGGTCCGGGCGAGCAGGTCGGACCCGTAGCCCTCGCCGCTCGCCAGGTCGACCACCCGCAGCCTCGCGCAGCGCCTCGCGATCCACTCGTAGGCGGCCACGTGCCGCTGGTACCAGTAGTTCTCCTCCGGCACGTCGGGGAGGGTGCGCTCGCCGGTCAGTGGCAGCGGCGGCACGCCCGGGGGCTGGTTCTGCTGAAGGTGCTCCATGCCGGCGCAACCTAAGCAGGTTGGGTGGAGAGCCCGCGCGTAAGATCAGCTCCGTGCCCGCCCCCGCGAGCCCCGACCGGATCAAGGACGTCAACGAGCGCTATCACGACGCGGCAGCCTCCTCGTATGACTCGAAATGGGGTATCGACTTCGGCGCGGTCGGCCAGCAGCAGGTCCGCGTGAAGCTGCGCAAGGCCCTCGGAGGCTGGCCTGCCGACCGCTTCGGCGACGCACTCGAGATCGGCGCCGGCACCGGCTACTTCGGCCTCAACCTGCTGCAGGCGGGGGTGATCCAGCGGGCCACGGCAACGGACATCTCCCCGGGGATGCTGGCGACGCTCCGTGAGAATGCCGCGGAGCTGGATCTGGAGGTGCGCACGGTAGCCACCGAGGCCGAGCAGCTCCCCTTCGACGACGGCAGCTTCGACCTCGTCTTCGGCCACGCGATCCTCCACCACATCCCCAACCTCGCTGGGGGCTTTGCCGAGTTCCACCGCGTCCTCCGTCCCGGGGGCACGCTGGCCTTCTGCGGCGAGCCCTCCCGCTGCGGCGACCTGCTGTCGGCGATCCCCAAGCGCGGCGCCCTGCTCGCGGCGCCCGTCTGGCGGCGGCTGGTCGGCGCCTCGCGGCGCCGGCGCGACCGCGAGGCCGAGGCGAATGGGCACGCCCTCGAGCAGGAGGTCGATGTGCACGCCTTCTCCCCCGGGGTCCTGCGGCATCTCGCCGCGGGCGCCGGCTTCGACCAGATCCGGGTGCGGGGAGAGGAGCTGCTCGCCAGCATCCACGGCTGGACCGTGCGCACGCTGGAGGCCACCGCGGAGCCCGACCAAGTGCCCTTTGGCTGGCGCCGCTTCGCCTTCCGCACCTACCTGGCGCTGCAGCGACTCGACAACCAGGTCCTGGAGCCGCGCATGCCGCCGGAGCTCTTCTACAACCTGCTGATCTCGGCCCGCCGCCCCTGAAACGGCTCTCGCCCGCGCCTCAGGCCGGGGTCAGGGACACGGAGTGGTTGGCGCGGATGATCTCGTCGGGGTCCCACTTCCGCTTCACATCGGCGAGGCGCTTGCAGGTGTCCGCGGGGAGGATCGCCTCGATCCCGCAGGGGCGCTCGGCAAAGTTGAAGTAGTCGCCGTCCCCGGCCCACGGCTGCATCGTCTCGTGGAGGAGGTCGAGGTGCTTCTGGATCGCCTCCCCCATCTCGGGCGTCATCGGCAGCCCCACCCCGAACAGGGTGTAGGCGGCATCGAGCTTCTCGAGAGCACCGGCATTCTCGGCCGGCCGCCCCAACGCCCCGCCGAGCTGGCGGAGCTCGGAAAGCAACAGCGGCGAGCCCGACCCGGGGCCGCCGGCGCCAACGAAGGCGTCGATCGCCTCGTCGGGCAGCTCCTTGATCACAGCGGAATGGCCGAGGCCCGGAACCGGCTGCTCGGGATCCATCGCGATCCGGTTGAGCCCAGCGGCTGGGATCTGGTCGAAGGTGTACATGATCGGCTCGCCGATCTCACGGAGGGGGGCGATCGCCTGCTCACCCTCGTCGCGGCTACCGATGCAGCCGGCGGTGATGCTGATCAGGGGCCGGTCGCGGAGCGGCTCGGGGACGTCGGTATCGGCGGCAGGTGGAGAAAGCGCAACCCGGAAGTGATCTCATCGGGAACGGCCTCCGCCCAGTCGCGGTAGGCGCGAACCGCGTCGGCCCCCAGCTCCGCGGGCAGGATCAACGAACCGCCGTAGACCTCGGAGATCGGCAGCAGGTCGAGACGGAGCGCGGTGATGATCGCGTAGCCACCGCCTCCGCCGCGGAACGCCCAGAAGAGGTCCGGGTCGTTATCGGCGTCGACCCGGCGCTGCTCGCCGTCCGCCGTAACCAGCTCGATCGCATTCACCCGGTTGCAGGCGAATCCGTGACGGCGCCCAAGCCAGCCCAGGCCTCCGCCCGTCGCGAAGCCAATTACTCCCACGTCGATCGCGGAGCCCGGCAGCGCACAGAGCCCGTGCTCCGTGGCGGCCTCGCCGAGCTCAAGCGCCAATACGCCGGCCTCAACCCGGGCGGTCTTCGCATCGGCCTCGATCTCGACCTCGCGCATGCGCTCGGTCTTGATCACGATCGTGTCCTCGAAGGAGCCGAGGGCGACGGCGCCATGCCCGGTGCCCTGGCCAGTCACCTAATGGCCGTTCTCGCGGGCGAAGCCGATCACCTTGGCGACGTCGTCCGGGCTCTCGACCAGCGCCACCGCCGGAGGGTTCTGGGCCCCGGCCAGGTTCCAGGTCTGGCGCGCCTCGTCCCAGTCCGGGTCGTCGGGCGTTGCGACCCGCCCCGCGAGCTTAAGGTCACCGAGATCTCCCATCGCGCGCACTCTATGCGACGGCCGGGCGCCCGCGCTACCCGAATGTGAAGGCGTAGCCGGAGATCCCCGGCTCGAAGACCAGCGAGAGCCGGTGGGTTCCGACCGCCGGAAGGTCGACCAGCCGGTAGAGGCGCTGCTCGTCGATGGTGGCGCGGCCGCGACGGACGTCTGGGCCGGCGAGTCGGGATGGGATCGGTTTGCCGTCGAGCAGCACCTGAGCCGAGCGGGCAGCGTCGGGGGAGCCGAGCACCAGGAAGACCCGGCGGGCGTGGAAGCTGAGGTCGATCTCGGCCCCGGGGCCGGCCGTCGCCGACTCGGGGTCGATCCGCCAGCTGCCGGCGTAGGCGAGGGTGTCGACCGGGAGCTCGCCAGGGGGAGCGCCGAAATCCTGCTCGCCGGGTGTGATTGGGCCGTTCGCCCACCCTCGCGCCCGAGCCGCCCCCAGATAGGTCTCAGGGGTGCTGGTGCCGGGGGCGGGAGTCTCGGCGCTGGCGCGAGCCCCTCCGCCGAGCTCGCCACGGCCGGCCTCGTGGAGGAGGGTGCGGATCGCCCGCTCGGTCTCCTCGTAGTTGCCCTCGCCGAAGTGGGCGTAGCGGACCTGGCCCTCGGGGTCGACCAGGTACTTCGCCGGCCAGTACTGGTTGCCCCAGGCGTTCCAAGTGCCCAGGTCGTTGTCCTGGGCGACCGCGTAGGTGAGCCGGTTGCGCGCAATCGCGTCCTCGACGTTGTCGGCGTCCTTCTCGAACGGGAACTCGGGCGAGTGGACGCCGACGATCGTCAGCCCCTGGTCGCCGTAGCGCTGATTCCAGGACTCGACGTACGGCAGCGTCCGCAGGCAGTTGATGCAGGTGTAGGTCCAGAAGTCGATCAGGACGACCTGCCCGCGCAGACCATCCATCGTCAGCGGCTCATCGTCGGGGGTGTTGAACCAGCGCTGGTTGTCGGTGAACTCCGGCGCCTGCCCGTACCGCGGAAGGTCGAGGGCGCGATCGAGCTCCGCCGGTTCCGCAACCACCGGCTCGCCGCCTCCCCGCACCGAGGCAAGGTCCGAGCTCACCGCCCTGCTCTCCTCCAGATCCCCGGTCGGGTTGACCAGGAACGAGGGCAGGTCGCCGGCGATCGCGTTCTGGAAGCGGACGTCGAGATCGGCGGTCACCAGCACCGCGACCAGCACCATCACCGCCCCCATCGCCACCTGGACCTGGGAGCGGATCGGGGCGAGGCGGTCGCTGACCCGGCGACCCCCGAGCAGGAGCAGGTAGAGGACGGCGGCCGAGCCGATCGCATAGGAGACGGCGACGGCGAGCCGCCCCGCGGTGAAGTCCTGGGCGGCCGACACAGTGATCACCCCGGCGAGAATCGGGCCGGCGCAGGGGGCGTAGACGAGGCCGAGGGTGGTGCCGACCACCAGGCCGGAGCCGAAGCCATCGCCCCGGAAGCGGGCGGGGCCGGGCGCAAGACGGGACGCGAAGGCCTCGACCCGATCGCCGATCGCGGGCACCAGGAGGGAGAACCCGAAGGTGAAGAGGACGACGATCGCCACGGTGCGGGCAACGTCGTCGGGCAGCCCGAGGGCGTCGATCACGTAGACGAGGGCGACGGTGGCGAAGGTGAAGGAGAGGGCGAGGCCGGTTACCACGCCGAGGGGCCGGCGGCGGCCGCCGGTGACGCCGGCGGAGAGCACCGCGGGGAGGATCGGCAGCACGCACGGCGACAGGGCGGTCCCCGCCCCGGCGACCAGCGCGAAAAGCATCAGCAGGGCCATCTCGTCGCAGCCTCGCGAGGGCCCGTAAAGGGCGGGTTAACTCGCCTGCCGGCGGCGGCCGCGATGAACCGGGATCTCGCCCTTGATCCCCTTGAAGTGGCGTCTGCCCACGAACGAGAACTCGAACCGCGAATCCCCCTCCAGTGCCAACTTCAGGTTGTTGTCGACGACGACGCTGTCCGGGCGGGCGAAGCCGGTGATCCGTGCGGCGAGGTTGACCGGGCGGCCGTACCAGTCCCCTCCCCGGCCGAGCGCCTCCCCCAGCGCCGCCCCCGCCCGCAGCGAGGGCATCTCCTCGTCGCCGTCCGCCTCGACCAGCCCGGTGACCGCGTCGAGCAGCGGGCCGGGTTCCGGGGAGGCGAACATCGCGGCGTCGCCGATCATCTTCACCAGGCGGACCGGCGGCCTCGCCGCGTCCGTGGCGCGCTCGAACAGCCGGCCGGTGAGCCGGCCGATCGCGTCGATCTCGAGGCGCTCCCCGAGCCGGGTGAAGTCGACCAGGTCGGCGAAAGCGATCGTCACCTGATCCGATCCTTCGAGCCTGCCTTCCGCCAGCTCCCGGTCGGAGACCACCGCCTGCCTGATCGACTCCCGCAGATGCTGGTCGTGCACGTAGCGAAGGGTCTCCCCGAGCAGCGGCGACATCGCCTGCGCCGCCGCCGCGTAGCGGAGGGCGAGCTCGCGCTCCCCGACGCCGGGCTCCAGGAAGACCTCGCCGATGAGGTCGCGGTTGGCATCGGCCAGCTGCGCCATCGTCATCCCGATGATCCGGGAGGTCTCCAGCAGCCCCTCGGGGGGCAGGCCCGCGTCCAGAAACCGCTTGGCGCGCTTCGCTCCCTCGAGGTCGGCCTCGGTCAGGACCTTCTCGTGAGGCTCGGGCCTGGGAAAGCCGAGGGCCTGCTGAAGGCGAACCAGATAATCGAGATCGAGCCCGGAGAGCTCGGCCACCTCGTCGGGGGAATGGAGCTCGCCGCCCGCCGCGAACACCCGCTCGACCGGAAGCAACACGAGCCGGTCCTCGGCAACCGCGCGGCGCAGCTCCTCGAGAGGGACGCCGGCCTCGGAGAGGTCGCGGAGCAGCGCCTGGCGCGCCTCGCGCGCCTCGCCGCTGGTGCCATTCAGCAGCCCCTCGGCCTCGAAATCGATCTCAGCCACGGCCGCATTCTCTCGCCTCCCTAGAATCGGAGTCGATGGCCGGAAGCGAGATGCCGATTTTCGAGCTGCCCCTGGCCCTGCTGCCCGGCGAGCAGCTGCCGCTTCACATCTTCGAGGAGCGCTACAAGCGGATGATCGGCCGCTCGGTCGACGAGGGCGAGCCATTCGGAGTCGTCCTTCGCGACGACGACGGGGCACGCTCGGTCGGCTGCACCGCCCGGGTCGAGGAGGTGCTGGAGCGCTTCGACGACGGGCGGATGAACGTCGTCGTCAGCGGCCAAGAGCCCTTCAAGGTGCTCGACCGCTTCGAGGCACCCGAGTATCCCGCGGGCGAGGTCGAGCTGATCGACGAGGAAGACGGCCCGCCGATCGACGAGGACTCGGCCAGCGCCGCCCGCGACGCCTTCGCAGAGCTCGCCGAGCGGGCCACCGGCGAGCGGCCCGCGGCAGAGGAGCTGGACGGCGCCTCGGCCTACGCGATCGCCGCCCGGATCGAGCTGCCCGCCGACACCAAGCAGAAGCTGCTCGAGCTCCGCGACGAGGACGAGCGGATGGAGCTACTCGCCAACGCGCTCGGCGCCGTCGAGGCGGCCCTGGAGCGCGCCGAAGAGGCCGCCGAGCGGGCCAGCGGCAACGGCAAGGTCCACTTCGAGTAGGACGCGGCCCAGTTAGCCGACCACGGCGACCGCGCCGCCGCGGCGAGGGTCGCCGCCGCCGCTGAGCTCTGCTGTCGCCGGGTCGCGGGCGACCGCTTGGGCGCCGCCGAAGTAGAGGTTCTGGCGCTTCCAGCGCACCACCGGAATCCCCCGCTCCTCCAGCCTGGTAAGGCCGTTGGGGTCAACGCCGGGCTCGGCCTGCACCGTGCCCGCCTCGAAGTGGAGGCGGCCCGCCCGCACCGCCTCGCCCGCGTCCATCCCCTCCTCCAGCGCCCGCACGACGGTCTCCAGGATCGCCGAACGGATCCGGTTGGAGCCGGCGCTCCCCAGCCCCAGCACCACCTCGCCGTCGCGGAGGGCGATGGTCGGCGACATCATCGAGCTCACCCGGCGCCCGGGCGGAATCCGGTGGAAGCCATGCGGGTTGAGGTCCTCCTCGCCGAGCATGTTGTTGACGTGGACCCCGGTCCCCGGCACCAGCACGCCGGAGCCGGTGCCGTTCGAGCAGGTGACCGAGGCGCAGCGGCCCTCGCCGTCGAGGACCGCGATGTGGGTGGTCGAGCCGAGGTGATCGCCCGGCCCGCCCGCCCCGCCGACGCCGCCCACCCAATCACCGCCCCGGATTCGCTCGGTGACCGCATCGAGTAGGGCGGAATCGAGGAATCCCTCGCTGAAGCCCTCCCTGTGCAGGCCCTCGTGGAAGTCCTCCTCGCGGTGGGCGTTGGCTGCCTCGGTGACGGCGACGATCTCCTCCACCCCGCTGCGCCCCCCGAGCCGGTCCAGCAGCCCGAGGGCGTAGGCGATCAGGATCCCGCCGGACGACGGCGGTGGGTTGGTGAGCACCTCGTTCCCTCTGAATCTCGCTCGCACCGGCTCGCGCTCGATCGGCTCGTACGCCTCCAGGTCGTCCATGCCGAGGGTCCCGCCGCGCTCCCGCACCCACTCGCAGACCGCCTTTGCCGTCTCCCCGCGGTAGAAGGGCGCGGCGCCCTCGGCAGCGAAGCGCTCCAGGGCGGCGGACATATCCGGATAGCGAAAGGTGTCACCCTCGCGCAGGATCCGGCCCTCGGGGGCATACAGCGCTTTCACCTCGGGAGTCGAGGTGACGATCGGCTCGAGCACCTCGAAGAGGTAGGCCTGGGCGGCGGTCACCTCCACCCCCTCCCGGCCCAGCCTGATGCCTGGTCCGACCAGCTCCGCGAGCGGCAGGGAACCGAAGCGCCCGGCGACGTGCTCGAGGCCGGCCGGGTTCCCCGGTACCCCGCAGGAGGCGGCGCCGCAGTTGAAAGTCTGGGGCGTCTCGTCGAAGTAGACGGGGATCGGAATCAGCTCGGAGCCACGCTCGACGCCGTCGGCCCCTCCGGCGGCGACGAAGAAATCGACCAAGGTGTCGTCCCCGCCGTCATGGACCATCATGAAGCCGCCGGCGCCGAAGCCGGTCAGAGGGCTCTCGGCGACGAACGAGGTGAGCACCGCGCAGACCGCCGCGTCGACGGCGTTGCCGCCCGCGCGCAGCACCTCTGCCCCGGCCTCCGCGGTCAGCGGATGCCCGGCTGCAACCACTCCGCCGGTCGGGCTCAACCTCCGACCTCCACCCCAAGGCCCTGTGCGACGGTCGCCTGACCTCGGTCCAGGGTGTGCAGCACCCGCCCGGTGGCCCTCGCGGTCGCGACGATCAGCAGGTCCGTCGCCCGCTCGGAGCGGCCCTGCGAACGCGTCCAGGCGAGCGCCTCACCGAACTCGACGGCGATCTCAGAGCCGACAGGGATCGGATCGAAGGCTTCGGTGATCGCACGAAACCGAGCCTCTCTAGCTGCCCTGGAGCCGCCCGATCGCGCCAGCAGCACCCCTGCATGGAGCTCTCCGAGCGTGATCACCGAGATCGCGGCGCGCTCCGGCAACGCCAACTCCTCGTCGTCGGACGCGATCACAATCGAGGTGTCGAGAAGCGCCCCGTTCAGGGTCAGGATCGCGGGTCGCCGAGCGGCCGCTCGGCCTCGGCGAGATCTGCGGCTAGCTCCTCGCTGTCAAGGGGCTCGGCGAGAATCGTCCGCAAGGTCTCGCGATCGACATCGACGCGGGCCTCCCGTAGGGGCCCGAGGCGGGCGACCGGGCGCCCGCGAACGGTGATCGTGAAGGTCGCTCCCGCCTCTGCCTCGCGGAGAACACGGCCAACCTCGTTGCGCAGCTGACGCTGTGGAATCAAGCGTTCGGCCATTTGCTACATAGCGTAGCAGTCAACCATGGGAATTCCCGTGGACAGAAACAGACCGGCCGGCTTTCGCCGGCTGGTCGCTTATGCAGCGGTCGGCCCTCCCGACCGACATGCCTCCGAGTTATGCGCCCAACGGGGTTGGTGCTGGGCCCTGGCGGGTCCCGGAGGGGCGAGCCGCGGGCTCGCTACTGGTCGCGCTTCTTCTGCTTGGCCGCTCAGTGCCCGGGGATGAACTCGGGCACATCGAGGACCCGCCCGCCGCCTGTGCCGGGCTCCGCCGGTCGGCGGTCCTGGCCGCGGCCATTGACGCCGTCGCCGTAGAGCTCCTCGGCGCTGCGGGCCTTGCGGACGGGGCCGACGCCGGCGCGCCAGTCGCCCACCGGGTCGGCGTATCGGTCGTGATCGCGGTCGCCGCCGGCGCGCTCGGGTCCGGTGCGGAATTCGTCGCGGTCGCGCCTGCGCGGCCCTCGCGGCCCGTCGTCGCGGTTGCGCCGGTGCCGGTTGGCGAAGGCGGTCTCGAAGCGAGTGGCGATCACCGTGATCCAGACCTCCTCCGACATGTCCTCGTCGATGCTGGCGCCGAAGATGATGTTGGCGTCGGGGTGGGCCGCCTCCTGGACGATGTTGGCCGCCTCGCTCGCCTCGATCAGTGAGAGGTCGGGGCCGCCGGTGATCGAGAGCAGCAGCGAGTGCGCCCCCTCCACCGAGGTGTCGAGCAGCGGCGAGTTGACCGCCTTCTCGGCGGCGAGCAGCGCCCGGTGCTCCCCGGCTCCCATGCCGATCCCGAGGATCGCGTCGCCCGACTCGATCATCGTCGTCCGGACGTCGGCGAAGTCGAGGTTGATCAGGCCCGGCAGCATCACCAGGTCGGAGATCCCCTGGACCGCCTGGCGAAGAACGTCATCGGCGACCCGGAAGGCGTCGGTGATCGAGGTCCGGCGCTCAAGGATCTGGAGGAGGCGCTCGTTCGGGATCACGATCAGCGTGTCCACCTCGGAGCCCAGCGC
>JBOGZE010000380.1:0-1538 GCA_050697055.1 Solirubrobacterales bacterium | reverse complement strand
CACCGTCCCCGTCGGCCGGCAGCCGCTGGCGCTCGCGATCGCGGAGGATGCCCTCTGGGTCGCGGACGCGGACGGAGCGGTGCTGCGCCTCGATCCGGAAAGCGACCAGGTGGGCGCCCGTGTGGAGACCGGCAGCGCTCCCGCGGGCGTTGTCGATTTCGACGGTGAGATCTGGGTCACCACGGTCGCGCCGCCGACCGCACACCGCGGAGGCACCCTGCGCGTCGGCTCGCCGCCCACGGAGCTGGACCCCGCCGTCGGCAACTACAACCCGGACTCGTTCCTGGTGGATCCGCTGGCCTACGAGAGCCTGGTCGGCTATCGCCGCGTGGGCGGGTCGGCTGGCTCGCGGCTGGTCGGCGAGCTCGCCACCGGCGTGCCGGAGGCCGTGGACGGGGGGCACCGCTATGTCTTCCAGCTGCGCAGCGGCGTCAGGTACTCGGACGGCAGCCCCTTACGGGCGACGGACGTCAGGGCATCGCTGGAGCGAACGCTCGTCCTGAATGCCGAGACGATCTCCGGCCTCTTCGAGGCGACCGTCGGCGTGGATCGCTGCCTCGCGATGGGGCCGAGGTGCGACCTCTCGGACGGGGTGGTCGCGAACGACAGCGCCGGGACGGTCACCTTCAACCTTCGCAAGCCGGACCCCCACCTTCCGGAGGCGCTGACGTTCCTCCTGATCACTCCGGCCGACACGCCGCGCACGTTGCTCCGTGACGCCCCTCCACCTGGGACGGGTCCGTACCGCCTCGAGGAGGTGGTCCCTGATCGCGGGGCCGTGCTGACCCGCAATCCGTACTTCGACGCCGCCCAACAAAGCGGGCGCCCTCCGGGATTCGCCGACCGCGTCGAGGTGGAGATGGGCGATGAGCGCGAACAACTCGGCGCCGTCGAGAAGGATCGCCTCGACGTTGGGACGGTCTTCGCCCCGGCGTCGGGGAGCACAGCGGGCCTTCGAACCCGCCTGGGGGCACGGGTGCGGTCCGGAGCCTACGCGATGACCGAGTACGCCTGGCTCAACACCAAGACCCCGCCCTTCGACGATCCCCGCGTCCGCCAGGCCCTGAACCTCGCGGTCGATCGGGGACGGGTTATCGACCTGACCGGCGGACCAGAGGCCGGCGCGCCGACTTGCCAGCTTCTGCCGCCGGGCCTTCCCGGTTACCGGCCGGGCTGCTCGTTCACGGTGGCCCCCTCTCCCGCAGGGGCATGGACGGGACCCGACCCCGCGCGGGCTCGGCAGCTGATCGCGAAGTCCGGGGCAGGCGCGACGCCCGTCGAGGTCTGGTCGTGGCCTGACCGGGCAAGCGTCGGCAGGTATCTCGCTGACGTGCTGACCGGGCTGGGATTTCCCGCGCACGTCCGCGTCTTCAAGGACCTCGGCGAGAGCGTCATGGCGGTCGAGCGTCCGGGCGAGCACCCTCAGATCGGTCTGAACGGGTGGATCGCCGATTCCCCGGACTCGGCGCTGTTCCTGCGATCGCTGGTCGGCTGCGAAGGCGACTTCAACCTCTCCTCGTTCTGCGATCCGGCGATCG
>JBOGZE010000379.1:0-2115 GCA_050697055.1 Solirubrobacterales bacterium | reverse complement strand
CCGAAGCGCAGCGCAAGGACGTCGCGGAGCACGTCGATCACATTCTCTCGAGCTTCCTCGCGGGTCTTGCCCTGGCTGTGCACGCCGGGCAGCTGCGGGATCGACGCGATGATCCAGCCTTCCTTGTCAGGCTCGAAGACGATCGTGAGGGCCAAGGGTTCGGTGATGGTGAACACCGTAGCCCGAGCGCGGGCGAGGCGGTTCGCGCGGAGGTCGACAGAGTATGAAGTCGTGGTCCAAAACCGTGTCCCGAGCGTGTCCCGAGCGTGTCCCGAAGTGTGCATTTCCGAGGGCACCTGAGGGCAACTCAGAGCACCTGATTCCTGCCTGGGGGACCTCGATGGCCGCTCGTCGGTGTGCTTCTCAGTCCGGAAACCCGGGTTCGAATCCCGGTAGCGGCGCCTCAACACCAACCCCGCCGGCGCGGGGTTTCTTTTGCTCCCTCGGTCCCCCGATCGGACGGGGAGGGGACCCCGGATCTGGCGCGAACACTGCGGTTATTAACGGCCCGTTGTGCGGCGAAATACCCATTGCGGCGGCGGGGTACTTGGATAGGATCGCTTCGCTGAGGAGAGAGGAGCTGTCGCGAGGTCTCGGGAAAAGCAAGCTCTGAAGCCAGACGCAGCCCGGATTCAGCGGGGTGAAGCGGGTCGATGACGCCGTCAGACGAAGCATCCTCCCCGCAGCGGGCTCGCCCCCGGACCGTGGTCGGTCGCAGCCCGGTCGGGCGCCTCGCCGCGCTCGGCGCCCTGATCATCATCGTGATCACCGTCGGCTACCTGCTGTTCTCGAGCGGCGACGGCGGCAATCAGTACAAGCTCGTCTTCGAGACCGGCGGGCAGCTGGTGAAGGGGAACGAGGTCGTGATCGGCGGCCAGCCGGTGGGGACGATCGACGACGTCAGGCTCACCGACAACGCCCAGGCGGAGGTGGCGGTCACCGTCGATCGCCCGCTCCACGAGGGCACCTCCGCGGTGATCCGCTCCACCTCGCTCTCGGGGATCGCCAACCGCTACGTCTCGATCACCCCCGGGCCGGACAACGCGCCGGAGCTCGACAACGGCGGCGTCATCACCCAGGTCGACACGACCGCGGCCGTCGACCTCGACCAGCTGTTCAACACCCTGCGGGAGCCCGAGCGCAAGGCGCTCCAGGACATCATTCAGGGCTCCGCGGTCGTCTACGCCGGCCCCGATTACGAGAAGGGGATCCTCAGCGGGGCCGAGGACGCCAACCAGACCTACAAGTACCTGAGCCCGTCGCTGGTCGCCACCGACCGCCTGCTCCAGGAGCTCGACCGCGACGAGGGCGTGCTCACGGACTTCCTGGTCAATGGCGCCAGCGTGGTCACCGCGGTCGCCGAGCGCCGCGATGACCTCTCCGGCCTGGTCTCCAACTCCAACAAGGCGCTGGGGGCGATCGCCTCCCAGAACCAGGCCCTCGACCGCGCCCTGGTGGCGCTGCCGCCGGCGCTCCGCCAAGCCAACACCACCTTCTTCAACCTGCGGGACGCGCTCGACGACCTCGACCCGCTGGTCAACACCTCGAAGACGGCCACCAAGAACCTCGCGCCCTTCCTCAGGCAGCTGAGGCCGGTGGTGAAGAAATCAGTGCCCGTCTTCCACGATCTTCGGCGAGCAGTCGACCGTAGAGGCAAGTCGAACGATCTCGCCGATGCCGCCGGGGACCTGGCGCCGCTCGAATCCCGAGCGAGCAGCGCCATCCCGGCGGCGGTCGCGGCGATGCAGCAGGGCGACGATGAGCTCCAGTTCCTGCGGCCGTATGCGCCCGACATCCTCAGCGCACTCGGCGGCCTCGGCCGCTCCGCCGGCTACTACGACGCCGACGGGCACTACATCCGTGCCGCCCCGGCCGGGTTGGGGGTCTTCTGCTACGACCAGCAGAGCACCCTTCCGCAGTGCCCCGGGGCCAGTACCGACCTGAACGCGATCCCCGTCGCCCAGATCTTCGACGACTACGGCCCCTTCCCCAGCGGGAACAACCAGATCTTCCGCCGCTGCCCGGGCGGTGCTACCCAGCTGATCGCGGACAGCAACCCGTTCAGCTCCCCGCCCTTCCCCGGGTCCCCCGTCGGCGCTCCGACGACGCCCGGCG
>JBOGZE010000378.1:0-1682 GCA_050697055.1 Solirubrobacterales bacterium | reverse complement strand
TCGGCGTTGATCGACTCGGCGAGCGAGCAGCCGGCGCCGAGGTCGGCGATCAGCACGGTCTTGTCGGGGCAGAGGACGGAGGCGGTCTCGGCCATGAAGTGGACGCCGCAGAACTCGATCACCTCGGCATCGGTGGCCGCCGCCTGCCGGGAGAGGCCGAGGGAGTCGCCGACGAAGTCGGCCATGTCCTGGAGCTCGGGAAGCTGGTAGTTGTGGGCGAGGATGACCGCGTCGCGCTCGGCGGCGAGCGCCTTCACCTCGCCGGTAAGGGTCGCGATCTCCTCTTCGCCGAGCTTGCGTGGAAGTTCGTTGACGGTAGGAAGCTCCAGCATCCGCATCACCTTCGCCAAAGCCGGGCACCGGAGGCAAGCCGAGGAGCCGGCGTTTGATGGTTATGTTCGCCGCCCCGGCCTGCCATCAGGCCTCGAGGTAGGCGAATGAACTGACCAAAGGTTAGCGGGCCGTACGCTTGGCCCAATGCCTGAGCTGCCGGAGGTCGAGATCACCGCCCGCCGCCTGCACGGCGCGCTCGAGGGCGCCGAGGTGGAGTCGGCCATGGCGCGCGGCGTCGCGACGTTGAAGACCTTCGAGCCGCCGCTCGACGATCTGGTCGGGATGCGCGTTGCCGGGGTCAACCGGCGCGGCAAGATGCTGGAGGTCGGCTTCGTCAGCGCCGACAGCGTGCCGCCCGATCGGCGGCTGAGCCTGCTCGTTCACCTGATGTCGGCCGGTCGCCTCCAGCTGTTCGAGAAGAAGGCATCGATGCGCGACCGTCGCTCCCGGATCCTGGTCCGGCTCGCGGACGGCCGGGAGCTGCGCCTGCGCGAGTTCGGCACCAAGCAGTCGGCTTGGGCGAAGCTGCTCGACACCTGGGATGTCGGGGGTGACGAGATGGTCTCAACCCTCGGACCGGACGCCTGGCCACCGCCAGCGTTCGCGGAATTCGTGAAGCTGATCGACCAGCCCCGCCACCTGCACCCGCTGCTCCGCCACCAGCGCGACATCGCCGGGATCGGCCGCTCCTGGGTCGACGAGATCCTCTGGGAGGCGCGGCTCTCCCCCTTCAAGCAGGGCTCGGAGCTGCGAGGGGAGGAGATCAAGCGACTGCACGACGGGCTTCACGTGCTCGGCGATGCCCTCTATTACTACGAGGACGTGATCGGCGAGACGGTTCCCGACAAGCTGCCGATGCCGCTCAAGGTGCACCGCCGCGAGGGCGAGCCCTGCCCCCGCTGCGGGACGACGATCGAGGCGGTCTTCTTCGCCGAGCATCAGACGAACTACTGCCCAAAGGAACAGACCGGTGGCCGGGTGCTCAAGGACCGCCGCCTCTCGCGGCTGCTGAAGTAGTCAGGCGGTTTGCGCGGCGATCGCCGGGCTACATGCGGCGAGCTCGTAGCCGCCCGGCATGTCGCGGCGCAATCCGGCAAAGGCGACGGCGCCGCCGATCAGCGGCAGCCAGAAGAGGATCACGCGGTAGGCGAGCACCGCCGCCGCGGTGCCGGCCGCGGGCGCACCGTAGACGATCAGGGTTCCGATCAGCCCGCCGTCGATGCCGCCGACGCCGCCCGGAATCGGCAGCAGCCCGCCGAGCTGGCCGATCAGGTAGCCCATCAGCACGACCGTGAGCGGCAGGGAGATGCCGAACGCGTGGAAGGTCGCCCAGAGCACCGCGTTGTCGA
>JBOGZE010000377.1:0-3309 GCA_050697055.1 Solirubrobacterales bacterium | reverse complement strand
GAGCGCGACGAGGCCGGCAACCTCTGGGCCTATCTGCCGGGCGAGCGGGAGCCCGCGCTCGCCCTCGGCTCCCATCTCGACTCGGTGCCCGAGGGGGGCTGGCTCGACGGCGCGCTCGGGGTGATGGGGGCGCTCGGCGTCCTCCGGGCCTGGGCAACGGCGGAACGGACGCCTCCCCGCACCCTCGCTTTGGTGGACTGGGCCGACGAGGAGGGGGCGCGATTCGGACGCAGCCTGTTCGGGAGCTCGGCCGCCGCCGGGACCTTCGACCCCGATGAGCTCGCCGGTGCCACCGATTCCGACGGGCGGAGCGCGGTCGAGGTCCTCGCCGAGAACGGGGTCGAGCTTCAGCGGGTCAACGAGGCCGGGGCGCGGCTGAGCCGGATCGGCTCCTACCTCGAGCTGCACATCGAACAGGGTCCGGTGCTGGAGGCGAGGGGGCTGACCGCCGCGGCGGTAACCGGGTGCACCGGCGTGGAGAGGCGGCGCTTTCGGATCGCTGGGCGGGCTTCGCACGCCGGGACCACCCCGATGGACGCCCGCCACGATGCGGGCCTCGCCGCCGCAGCCGCGGCCCTTCGCGTCGAGGAGATCTCCAGGAATGCCGGCGGGGTGGGCACGGTGGGAGTGCTCGAGCTCGCGCCGGGCGCGCCGACCGTGGTCCCCGGCATGGCGGAGATGGTGGTCGACCTCCGCCACCCCGAGCGGGAGCCGCTCGCGCGGATGCTGGAGGCCGCGCGGCAGGCGCTGGCCGCCTGCGCCGAGGAGCGCGGGTGCGAACTGAGCGAGGAGCCGGTCTGGCGGATCGATCCGATCGCCTTCCACCCCGAGCTTGTCGCGGGGGCGCGCGACGCCTGCGAGGAGGTCACCGGCACCGGCTTCGAGCTGCCCAGCGGGGCGCTCCATGACGCGGCCGAGATCGCCCGCAAGCTCCCCGCCGCGATGGTCTTCAGCCGCTCGGCGGGCGGGATCAGCCATAGCCCCGAGGAGGACACCGACGAGGAGGCACTGCGGGCGGCGATCGAGGCGTTTGGGCTGCTGGCGCATCGCAGTCTCGCCTAGCGCGACTGCAACACTCCTCGCGTGTTCGGAGGGGTACCGCCGCTAGCTTCACGCGGCCGGCTCGTCCGATGTATGGCAGGCACCGAAACCGACACCCGGAGCGGCATCTCTGCGCGCTCCCGCGGTCCCCTTGCGGTCGCGGTCGGCGTGCTGATCGCGACGCTCGCGGCGCTGTCGATCCCGGGAGCCGCCTCGCCGCCGGCGGCCGAGGCCCAGGTGAGCTGCCCGCCCTTGCCCCCGGGGCTGAGTCCGGCCGGGCCCGGCCCCACCCGGTTCACGATGCTGATCCGGATCAACCAGCAGGGGAACGTCGACACCTACACCAACTTCAACGAGGCGAGCGGCGGGCTGGGCGGCAGGGTTCGCCCTCAGGACATCTTCGTGATCAACACCCGCTTCTCGACCACGACTCCGTCGGTCGCCGCGGAGCTCGCGAGCGATCTCCGCGGGGCCTTCCCCTGCAACCGCATCATCGCCCTGAACGGGATGAGCTTCGACCCGACCGTCCCGGGCTACGCCTTCTCGCTCTTCGACCACCCGGACGTCTACGCGCTGATCACCGACTTCGAGGCGTCCGACTGGAACGCGGGCCGGCTCACCGATCCAGCCCGCCCGGTCTGGAACCAGAAGTACTCGGTCGCCTTGCCCCGGATCAAGGGCTGGAACGGGCTGATGTCGGGAACGCTCGCCGCGAACCCCACCGGCCTGGGGAAACGGAGCGGCCTGGTCCCGATCGATGACGGCACCTGGAACTACGGCCAGATCGCCCAGGACCTCGACAAGAAGAACAGCCGCCTCGGTGGGCGCAAGCTCGGTCCGCAGAGCGTGATGACCCAGGACGCCTGCGCGAACGGCGGGCCGACCGGATTCAGCACCCGGGCCAAGGCGATCCTCGACCAATACAAGTTCAAGTTCATCACCAAGAAGGTGAAGAAGAAGGGCAAGACCCGGAAGATCACGATCCGGCGGAAGCTGAAGAAGAAGGGGCGTCCCAGCCTCAACAACCTCTCGATGCAGATCTCCTTCAGCGCCACCCCCACCCCCGGCTCGGGGATGGCGATCACCAGCACCTCTGCCACAACTGCCGCACAGTGCGCGGCGGTCGGCCTGAAGCTGGGCGGTGGCGCCTTCTTCTTCTTCGCGGCCGACGACGGGATGCGGCTGCTCTTCCAGCAGCCGCAGATCGCCTTCCTCCGGCCCCCGACGACCTAGCGATGCCCGCCCGGCGACCGACAATCCTGGTCCTCGCCGCCGTGCTGGCCCTCGGCGCCTTCGCCCTCACCTCCGCTACGGAGGCGCCGGTGGCCGAGGCAAAGAAGAAGGGGAAGCAGCAGAGGAGGAAGCGCGTGGCGAAGAAGAGCGCCAACCCGGCCTGCGGCCCTCAGCTCGACACCCTCTACCCGACCGCGCCCCAGGCCGACCGGTTCACGATGGTGATCAGGATCAACAGGTTCAACGACATCGAGACCTATGCCAACTCGGACGAGGCCACCGGCGGCCTCCGGCCCCGGCTCCGCGACCGCGACATCTTCCTGATCAACACGCGCTTCCAGGACTCGGACGCCGCCGCCGAGCTGAAGATCGCGAACGAGCTCCGCAGGCAGTTCCCCTGCAACCGGGTCTTCGCCCTCAACGGCCTCAGCACCAACCCGGCGAACACAACCGGCTACATGTTCAGCCTGGTCGGGGCGCCGCAGGTCTCCGGTGTTCTGCTCGACTGGGAGCAGATCGACTGGAACAACGCGCGCTCGACCGATTTCGGCCTCCCGGCCTGGGTGGACGCCTTCAACCCGATGCTGAAGCGGATGAAGGCGCGGCTCGCCCTGCTCGCGACCGCGATCGCCGGGGCCGGCAGCGGCCAGCAGCTCGGGCTGGTTCCCTTCGCCCGCGACGACTGGAACCTCGGGATGATGGCCCGGACGATCGACCGGCAGTCCGCGCGGGTGGTCCCGGGCCGCCGCGGGCTGCAGAGCTCGCAGACCCAGAAGCCCTGCCAGACCGGCGCCGGGGCCGCGATGCGGAGCACGGTCAAGGGGCTCTTCACCCAGTACAAGGGCGCCAACTTCCGCAAGATCAAGCCGAAGAAGAAGGGGGCGAAGCCGACCTACCGGCGGCTGAAGCCGAAGACCCAGAAGCTCAACCTCGGCGTCCAGGTCTCCTTCACCTCCACCCCCGTCCAGGGTGCGCCGGACCCGGTGAAGAGTGTCGGCCCCTCGCAGGCCGCCGACTGCACCGTCAACGCGATCT
>JBOGZE010000376.1:0-3278 GCA_050697055.1 Solirubrobacterales bacterium | reverse complement strand
AGATCGCGTTGACGGTGCAGTCGGCGGCCTGCGAGGGGCCGACACTCTTCACCGGGTCCGGCGCACCCTGGACGGGGGTGGAGGTGAAGGAGACCTGGACGCCGAGGTTGAGCTTCTGGGTCTTCGGGTTCAGCCGTTTGAACTTCGGCTTCGCGCCCTTCCGCTTCGGCTTGATCTTCTTGAAGTTGGCCCCCTTGTACTGGGTGAAGAGGCTCTTGACAGTGGTCCGCATGCCGGCGCCCGCGCCGGTCTGGCAGGACTTCTG
Organism: Solirubrobacterales bacterium; assembly: GCA_050697055.1. Classification (GTDB taxonomy): domain Bacteria; phylum Actinomycetota; class Thermoleophilia; order Solirubrobacterales; family 70-9; genus CAVVYV01. Next base: position 3,013 of record JBOGZE010000376.1, on the reverse strand, counting down.
GGTCTGAGAGCTCTGCACGCCGTGACGCCCGGCGACCACCCTGGCCGACTGCCGGTCGACTGTCCGGGCCATCATCCCCAGATTCCAGTCGTCGCGAGCGAAGGGCACCAGGCCGAGCTGCTGGCCGCTCCCAGCAGCCGTGATCCAATTGGCGAGCGCAGCCAGCCGCCCTTTCAACCGCTTCAGCATCGGCTTGAAGCTGTCCTCCCACGGGGGCAGGCCGGGATCGGTCGATCGCGCCGTGTTCCAGTCGATCTGCTCCCAGTCGAGCAGAACTCCCGAGACCTGCGGCGCCCCGGTCAGGCTGAACATGTAGCCGGTGGTGTTGCCGGGGTCGAAGCTGAGGCCGTTGAGGGCGAAGATCCGGTTGCAGGGGAACTGCCGGCGCAGCTCGGTGGCGATCTTCTGCTCGCTGGCGGCGTCGGAGTTCTGGTAGCGGGTGTTGATCAGGAAGACGTCGCGGTCGCGGAGCCGGGGGCGTAGGCCACCCGAGGCCTCGTCGGAGTTGGCATAGGTCTCGATGTCGTTGTACTTGTTGATCCGGATCACCATCGTGAAGCGGTCGGCAGTGGGTGCGGAGGGGTAGAGGCTCCCCAGATCGGGACCGCAGGCGGGCTTGGTCGCGGACTTGTTCGCCAGGCGCTTCTTCTTCCCCGGCTTCTTCTTCGCCTTGGCGGCGTCGGCGACCGGCACCTCGGCGGCGGAGGAGAAGGCCACGGCGCCGCCCAGCAGGGCGGCAAGGGCCACGACCGTCAGTCGGCGCGCGCGTTTCACTAGGTCGTCGGGGGTCGGAGGAAGGCGATCTGAGGCTGCTGGAAGAGCAGGCGCATTGCGTCATCGGCGGCGAAGAACAAGAAGGCACCGCCGCCGAGCTTCAGCCCCGCTGCGGCGCACTGAGCCGCGGTGGCGGCGGAGGTACTGGTGATCGCCATGCCCGAGCCGGCGGTGGGCGTGGCGCTGAAGGAGATCTCGAGCGAGAGGTTGTTGAGGCTGGGGCGACCCTTCTTCTTCAGCTTCTGCCTGACGGTGATCTTTCGCTTCTTCCCCTTCCGCTTCACCGTCTTCTTGATGAACTTGAACTTGTACTGGTCGAGGATCGCCTTGACCCGACTGCTGTATCCCGTCGGGCCGCCCTGGGCGCAGGCATCCTGCGTCATCACGCTCTGCGGGCCCAGATGCCGGCCGCCGAGACGGCTGTTCTTCTTGTCGAGGTCCTGTGCGATCTGGCCGTAGTTCCAGGTGGCGTCATCGATCGGGACCAGGCCGCTGCGCTTCCCCGCCGCGGGCGGGTTCGCGGCGAGGGTCCCTGCCACCAGCCCGTCCCAGCCCTTGATCCGGGGGAGCGCCACCGGGAACTTCTGGTTCCAGAGGGGGCGGGTCGGATCGGTAAGCCGTCCCGCGTTCCAATCGGAGGGCTCGAAGTCGTTGATCAACGCGTAGACATCGGGGTGGTCGACGAGCGAGAACGCGTAGCCGGGGACGGTTGGGTCGAAGCTCATCCCGTTGAGGGCGATGATCCGGTTGCAGGGGAAGGCAGCGCGCAGATCGGTTGCGAGCTCGCTCGCGACGGTGGGAGTGGTGGTCTGGAAGCGGGTGTTGATCACGAAGATGTCCTGGGGGCGAACCCGGCCGCCCAGGCCGCCGGTCGCCTCGTTGAAGTTCGTGTAGGTGTCGACGTTTCCCTGCTGGTTGATCCGAATCAGCATCGTGAAGCGGGCGGGGCCGGGGCCGACCGGGCTGAGCCCCGGAGGCAAAGGCGGGCAACTCACCTGGGCCTCCGCGGCCGGCGGCGAGGCGGCTCCCTCGACAGACAGCAGGGCGGGGGCCGCGATCAGCGAGACGAGCGCCGCCGCGAATGGACGACGGGCGCGCGCGGAGATGCCGCTCCGGGTGTCGGTTCTGATACCTGCCATAACGCGGACGAGCCAGCCGGGTGAAGCTACCGGCGGCACCCCTCGGAACACACAAGGTGCCTTGCAGTCGCGTTATGCGAGCAGCGTTGACCGCGCCAGCCGCCCGAATGCCTCGATCGCTGCCCTGAGGTCGGCCTCGGTGCTGTCCTCCTTGGGGCTGTGGCTGATCCCTCCGGCGGAGCGGCAGAAGATCATCGCCGCGGGGACGCGGCGGGCGACCTCGGCCGCGTCGTGGAGGGCGCCGCTGGTGAGCCCGAACCCGGTGCCGGTGACCTCCTCGCAGGCCTCGCGGGCCTTCTCCACCAGCTCGGGATCGAAGGAGATCGGCTCTATCCGCCAGACAGGCTCCTCGCCCAGCTCGCAGCGGCGCTCCTCGGCGGACGACGCGAGCGCCCCCCGCACTTCCTCCAACATCTGCGCCAGCGGCTCCCGATCGGGGTGGCGCAGGTCGACAACCATCTCCGCCGTACCGGGGACGACGGTCGGTGTCCCCGGCTCGAGCTCGAGGACCCCGACGGTGCCGACCCCGCCCCCCTCGACCGCGATCGCCTCCACCTGCAGGGCGGCTGCCGCCGCAGCCAGGCCGGCGTCCCGCCGGGCCCCCATCGGCGTGGTGCCGGCGTGCGAGGCACGCCCGGAGATCCGGAAGCGATGCCGCTCCACCCCGGTGCAGCCGCTGACGGCGGCGGTGGCGATCCCCTTCAACTCGAGCACCGGGCCCTGCTCGATGTGAAGCTCGAGATAGGAGCCGATCCGGTCGAGCCTCGATCGGGCCTCCGTCACCCGGCCCAGCTCGATCCCGTTCTCGGCCAGGACCTCCGTCGCGCTCAGCCCCGCGGCGTCCTCGGCGGCCGCCAGCTCGGCGGGGTCGAAGGTGCCGGACGCGGCCGAGCTGCCGAACAGGCTGCGCCCGAAGCGGGCCCCTTCCTCGTCTGCCCAGTCGACCAGCGCGAGGGTGCGAGGCGGCCGGTCGCCGGCGCTTGCCCAGGCCCGGAGGACGCCGAGCCCGGCCATCACCCCAAGCGCGCCGTCCAGCCAGCCGCCCTCCGGGACCGAGTCCAGGTGGGAGCCGAGCGCCAGGGCGGGCTCCTGCTCGCCGG
>JBOGZE010000375.1:0-3698 GCA_050697055.1 Solirubrobacterales bacterium | reverse complement strand
AACTGGGCCTGGTCTCGCAGGTCTTCGACGAGCAGAAGCTGCAGGCGCTCGCGGGCGACATGGCGATCGGCCACGTTCGCTACTCGACCACCGGCGGGGGCGCCTGGGAGAACGCCCAGCCGGTCTGGCGCGACGACGGCCGCGAGCTCGCCCTCGCCCACAACGGCAACCTGACCAACGCGGTCGAGCTCTACAACGAGCTCACCGAGCATGGGCTGAAGCTTCGCGGCACCTCCGACTCGGAGATCATCGCCGCGCTGCTTTCCAGCCGCGCGGGCGAGGGGAACGAGTGGATCGAGGACGCGGTCGCCGAGGTGATGCCGCGACTCGAGGGTGCCTACTCGACGGTGGTGATGACGAAGCACGCGCTGGTCGCCTTCCGCGACCCGCACGGCGTCCGCCCGCTCGCCCTCGGCAAGATGAGGCCGAGCAACGGCTTCGGGGAGTCCTTCGTGGTCGCCTCGGAGTCCTGCGCCTTCGACATCATCGGCGCCCAGCTGATCCGCGAGGTGCAGCCGGGTGAGATGGTCTCGCTGACCGCCGAGGGCCTCGAGATGAAGCCGGTGATCAAGGGGGAGCGGCCCGCTCACTGCGTGTTCGAGCACATCTACTTCTCCCGGCCCGACACGAAGCTCGAGGGCCGGGTGCTGCAGGGGGTGCGGGGCCGGATGGGCGAGCTGCTCTGGGACGAGGCGCCGGTCGACGCCGACCTGGTGATCACGGTGCCCGACTCCGGCAACCCGGCGGCGAACGGGTTCGCCCGGGCCTCGGGGCTGCCGAAGGACGACGGTCTGATCAAGAATCGCTACGTGGCCAGGACCTTCATCCAGCCCGGCCAGGAGCTGCGCAAGCACGGCCTCCGGATGAAATTCAACCCCCTGCCCGAGATCGTCGCCGGCAAGCGGGTGGTGGTCGTCGACGACTCGATCGTCCGCGGCAATACCACTCGGCAGATCGTTGCGATGCTCAAGGACGCGGGCGCGAAGGAGGTTCACCTGCGGATCTCCTCGCCCCCGATCCGCCATCCCTGCCACTACGGCATCGACATGTCGACCCGGGAGGAGATGGTCGCCCACGAGCGCACGGTCGAGGAGATCGCCGCCGAGCTCGGTGCCGATTCGCTTGCGTACCTCTCGATCGAGGCGGTCTACGAGGCGGTCGGTACCCCGCGGGAGCGCCACTGCGACGCCTGTTTCACCGGCGACTACCCGCTCGGGGATCCCGAGGCAGCGAACGGAAAGTTCGCGCTCGAGGACATCGCCGTCGTTCCCGCCTCGCGGTAGGCTCGAGCTCAGCTCCGGATACGACAGGATGCGCGGGTGAGCTCGTTCCGCATCGCGGTGCTCGCCTCCGGGGGCGGTACCAACCTGCAGGCGATCCTCGACCAGCTCCACGGTAAGGAGGGAATCGAGGTGGTGGGCGCGATCTCGGACAAGCCCGACGCGACCGCGCTGGAGCGGGCGCAGCGGGCCGGCGTCGAGACCGCCGTCTTTCCGATCTCCGACTACGAGGGCCGTGAGCAGCGCGACCGGGCGATCGGCGACTGGCTGGAGGAGCGAGAGGTAGACCTGATCGTGCTGGCCGGCTATATGCAGCTGCTCTCGCCGCAGTTCGTGCAGCGGTTCCGGAACCGGATCATCAATGTCCACCCGGCGCTCTTGCCCGCCTTTCCAGGATTGGAAGCGGTCCGGCAGACGCTCGACCACGGCTCGAAGATCACCGGGGTCACGGTTCACTTCGTAGACGAGGGTGTCGACTCGGGACCGATCATCTTCCAGCGGCCGGTGGCCGTTCCCCCGAGCCGGGACTGGAAGGAGACCGAGGAGCTGATCCACGCGACCGAGCACAGCCTGTTGCCGGAGGCGATCCGGATGATTGCGGCGGGCCGAGTGCGGATCGATGCCGACAACCCCCGGCTTGTCCACATCGACCCGCCGGAGGACGGCTGACCACCTTGTCCTCCGCCCTCCGCCGCCCCTAGACTCGGCCCACGGTGTCGAGTAGGCCCACTTCAGAGATCGTTCCAGAGCCGGCCGGCGAGTCGCTGCCCGTGCGCCGGGCGCTGATCTCGGTGTCGGACAAGACCGGCGTCGCCGACTTCGCCGCGGGCCTCGCGAAGCTCGGGGTGGAGATCGTCACCACTGGAGGCACTCAATCGGTCCTCACCGAGGCCGGAATCAAGGTGCGCGGGGTCGAGGATCTGACCGGCTTCCCGGAGATCCTCGGCGGGCGGGTGAAGACGCTCCATCCGAACCTGCACGCGGGCCTGCTCGCGATTCGGGACAACGACGAGCACGCTGCCAGCCTGCGCGAGCACGAAATCGAGGCGATCGACCTCGTCTGCGTCAACCTCTATCCGTTCGAGCGAACGGTCGCCCGTCTCGACGTGCCCGAGGAGGAGGCGATCGAGAACATCGACGTCGGCGGCCCGACGATGATTCCCGCGGCGGCCAAGAACCACCGCTACGTGGCCGTGCTGGTGAGGCCCGAGAGCTATGACGCGGTGCTGAGCGAGCTCGAGGAGACCGGCGAGCTCTCGGCGGCGACTCGCCACTGGCTCGCCAACGAAGCGTTCGCCTATACCGCCCGCTACGACGCCGCGATCAGCCGCTGGTTCGGGCGGCGCTACGAGGCGCTGCCCACCTACTGGGTGACCGCCTGGGAGAAGGAGCTCGACCTCTCATACGGCGAGAACCCGCACCAGCGGGCGGCGCTCTACGTGGAGCCGGGGGCCCGCTCGCATGTGCTTTCGCGCGTCGCCAAGCTGCACGGTCGCCCACTCTCCTTCAACAACGTCCTCGACCTGAATTCGGCGCGCGGCCTGCTCTCCGACCTCGAGGACGCCGGCTGTGTGATCGTCAAGCACAACAATCCCTGCGGGGTCGCCGAGGGCGGGTCGGTCGGCGCCGCCTACGAGGCGGCCTTCGCCTGCGACCCGATGTCGGCGTTCGGAGGCGTGATCGCGCTCAACCGGCCGGTGGACGTGGCCCTGGCTGAGCGGCTTCACCAGCAGTTCATCGAGGCGCTGATCGCCCCCGGATATGAGGAGGGGGCGCTCGAGGTCCTCCAGCAGAAGGAGGCGATCCGGATCCTCGAGGACACCGAGCGCCGCGATCACCAGATCGAGCCCGACATCAAGCGAGTGCGGGGCGGAATCCTGGTGCAGGACTCCGACGGGACCCCGGAGCCCCGGGAGCTGATGGAGGTGCCGACCAAGACCCAGCCGACCGACGAACAGTGGGAGGACCTCCTGTTCGCCTGGCGGGTGGTCCGCCACGTGCGCTCGAACGCGATCGTCCTCGCCCGCGGCGGCGCCACCCTGGGGATCGGCGCCGGCCAGATGAGCCGGGTCGACTCGGTGCGTCTGGCAATTGAGAAGGCGAAGCAGGCCAGGGGCCCGGATGCCGAGGCACTGCTGGCAGGATCGGTGATCGCCTCCGATGCCTTCTTCCCCTTCGCAGACGGGCCACAGGCCGCGATCGACGTCGGCGCCACCGCGGTGATCCAGCCGGGCGGGTCGAAGCGCGACGCCGAGGTGATCGAGGCCTGCGACGCGGCCGGGGTCGCGATGGTTTTCACCAAGCGCCGCCACTTCCGGCATTAACCCTGAACCGAACGGAGGAGGAGCGCACCTAGCACGGCGACGACAGGGCTGGAGTTTCAGGCCGCCCGCGCCCTCCTGCGGTGGCGGTACTTCG
>JBOGZE010000374.1:0-2994 GCA_050697055.1 Solirubrobacterales bacterium | reverse complement strand
CGCCGTACGCGCCGGGCTCGATCCGGCCGAGCCGCTCGCCGTGTCCGGTGCAGATGCTCGCCTCCCTGGTCAGCATGGAGAGACTCTCCGAGGCGGTGATCCAGTCGTGGTGATCGCCACCCCGCGCCTTGTGGACCAAGGCGCTCATCCTGGCCAACTCGAGCATGTCGAGCGCCTCGTCGCATCCCCGTCCGTCGGTCCCGAGCGCGACGCGAACGCCGGCTCGCCTCATCGCGGGGACCCGGGCGACGCCGTCCCCGAGGCGGAGGTTGCTCGCGAGGCAGTGGACCGCGGTCGTCTTCGTTCGTGCCATCAACTTGATGTCGCGGTCGTTCATCCAGACCGTATGCACCAGTGCCGCCTCGGGCCCCAGCAGGCCCGCCGAGTCGAGAACCTCGACGAACGAGGATCCGTCGTGCCACTGGCGCGAGGTGATGGCTTGCGTGCGCGTCTCCAGGACGTGCGTCTGCCAGGCAAGACCGCGCGAGCGCGCCATCAGCATCGTCTCCTGGATCAGCTCGTCGCTGCAGCGCTGTGGTGCGGACGGGCCCCAGCCGATCCCGATCAGGCCGTGGGGCTGATGCCATTGCTCGATTGCGGCCTGCCCGACGGCGAGGATCCGCTCGAGTTGCGGCGGCTCGGCCTCATCGGCCCAGGCGGCGCGTTCCTCCGGCGTGAGCGGGAGTGAGTCCGCGAACCGCTTGTCGGCCACTCCCAGCAGGATCGTCGCCCGCATGCCGACATCCCGATACGCGCGAATGACGGGCTCGAGCGTCTCTGGGGTGATCTCCGGAGCCTCGAAGAGGAAGTCAACGACGGAGGTGGTACCGGCGCATAGCATCAGCATCGCACCGAGCACGGTCCTCGCGTAGATCACCTCCGGCGCGGGAGGCGCGGTTCGGGTGACCTGGTGCGAGTGAATGAACCAGAGATCGAGCGGGAGGTTCTCGTACAGGCCTGGGTTGAAGTTCTCAGCGGAGTGGTAGTGCGAGTTGATCAGGCCCGGCGCCACGTAGCAGCCCGAGGCGTCCAACTCGGCCGCCCCGGCGGGTGCGGTGACGTCGCCCACCTCGGCGATCGAGCCCTCCACGATCAGGACGTCGCCGCGGCCCTCGACCCCCTCCGGCGTGAGCAGCTCTCCGCCGCGCACCACCAGCGTCCCCATGGCGCTTCGGCTGTTTGTCATTCCATGTCCTCCGGTTGACCACTCCCGGCTTCACGCCGGCCGCGTGGATACTGCCAGTTAGTTGAGAGAGAGAGAGAGGTCCTTCCAGGCCCTGAACCAACCCGAGGGAGCAGCGCGGATTCTGAGCCGCCAGATATCTAGGCGGCTTGGGTGTCGAGCCGCGCAGCCAGCAGGTAGGCGCCGGCGAAGAAGCAAAGCGCTCCGACCAGCGGCATCGAGGTTGCGACCGGCTGCGCACCTCACGGCGAGCGCCGCCGTGGTGAAAGAAGATCGAGCCGACGCACGTCACCCCGACTAGTTCGGCCAACAGCGAGGAGGCCGCCGGGGAGGGAGTCAAGGGCAAAGCAGGCCCAGCCCACCATGAACAGCAGGCCGATCCTCCTCGTCGCGCTCTCCCCCGAGCGGTGCCGCAGGGCGCGGACTACCGATCCGGCGCTCGCGGTCTTCGTTGCACCGCGGTTAAGCGGCCGCGCGTAGTTCCCGTGCAGCCGGGCGCGGGTGGCGGGGCAAGGCGAACTCGGGCGGCGCGATGCGCAGGTAGTGGCCGAAGGACCAGTCGACGAAGCGCTGGTTGGAGCAGGCGCGGATCATGGCCCGCTGGACCCGCGCCGGGAGGCGGGGGAGCAGCCACTGGGCGCGCAGCATCCAGCGGAACTTCCACTCGTGGGCGTCCACGAACTCCCCGTAGCTGCGAAGCGCCGCCTGCCGGCCCTGGCGGCCCTCGACCACTGCGCGGAGCTCCTCGCCGAGCTTGATCCCGAAGTAGAAGGCGGTTCTGATGCCCTCCGCTGTCAGAGGCAGGCACTGTCCGGCGCTGTCGCCGACGAAGAAGATCCCGTCCTCGGTCCCCGCCCGCAGCTTGTGCGGGATCCAGTTGCCCTGGTAGCGAACCGGCGGGCGCTCGAGGTCCTCGGCGAGGAGCACGGTCGTCTCCTTGACGTGGAAGCGGGGGTCGAACGAGCCGACCCCGATCCGCTGCTCCTCGGCTGCTGGGAAGCACCACCCGTAGCCGGCGGGCACGTAGCGGCGGTCGATCCAGACCTCGAGGTCGTCGCCGGAGCTGTTGGGGTGAACTTCGAGGCCGCGTGAGAGCGGCGCATCGGGCGGCTGGTAGCCGCCATCGGAGGCGAGGATCCGCCGCCAGCCGAGGGCGTCGACGATCAGCGGGGCGGAGACGTCGCCGCGGTCGGTGTGGACCGTCTCGCCGCTACGCCCCTTGACCTTGGCGGTCTCGAACTCGGCGTCGGACTGCGACCAGAGGAGTTCGCAGAGCTCGCGATAGTCGAAGGTCGAGAAGGTCCAGGGCAGCCGGTAGCGCGAGGTCCCGTGCGGCGTGTGCACGACCAGCTCCCCGAACTCCTGCCTGGCGGAGCCCTCGAGCTCCAACGCGTGGAGCCATTCCGTGGGGATCCCGCAGGCGGAGGTCTGCCGCTCGCCGATCTCGTAGCGGTCGAGCACCAGCACCCGTGCCTCGGTCCCGGCGAGCTGGCGGGCGACAGCGAGGCCGGCGAAGCTCGCCCCGCAGACGACCACGTCGAGGGCCCCGGATATTGGGGTGCGCTCGTCGCCGCGCTTGGTGAGGCGCTGGGGCATCGCCAAGACGGTAGCCGAAGCCCCGGGCACCGGGTCGTGGTCGCCCGGTGAAGATGCGAGCGGCCGCAAGCCCGCTTGCGGGCGCCGCGGCCGCGTTTAATGCTTGTTCTGCCAAACTGTTCCGCTCGTGCCCACGAGCACCGACACAGTCACGGAGGGGTCCGCGGAATCACCGGCGGATACCCAGCCCGAGGCCGCTCCGGCGGTCTCGGATG
>JBOGZE010000373.1:0-13778 GCA_050697055.1 Solirubrobacterales bacterium | reverse complement strand
AGCTGATGACCGATGGGCGCAGGGAGGTCCAGGAGCTAACCGGGAGTCCCGTCGTGCCGGTGCTGGTCACCGACGAGGGCGAGGCGATCAACGAGTCGCAGCGGATCGTCGAGTGGGCCAAGAGCCATCCGGCGACGTCCACGCCGAGCGCCGCCTGAGCGGCGGCCGGCTGAGCGCCGACTGACGGATTGTGCAGGCCATATGCCGGCAAACCCCTCAGTGATTGCGAAAACACGGGTGGGGAAGACGCCGGGCCGCCACGCCTCCCCTCGCGTGTGACAGCAGCTAACCGCGCTGCTCCTTATCGCGGGTGGGTATCCATGTAACTCAGGTGCGAGACGGCGCTGATCACCGTTTGGGAGCGCGCGTGGTGTGGGCAGTTGCCTCTGACCGCCCCAGCAGCTCACCTGCCGGCTTGAAGGGATGAGCGGCGCCCCGGACCCCGATCCACGAGAACGAACGCTCTCCGGCGCCCGCAAAGGGCAACCTGACTCAGATGGATACCCCCCTATCGCGCAAAGCGGGGGCGGGGCCCACGACGCCGCGCATGACGCCGTAGCGCTCCCGCAGGTCGTCCAAGCCGAGAGCACAAAGACCCGAGCATCCCGCTAGGCCAACGTCTTCACCGGCCGTCCTCGTCGGGATCGAGCGAGTCGAGATGACGGGCGAGCACCGAACGGATCAGCTGAGCCGACATCCGGTCAGGCCGCATGGCGGTGTGCAGAGCAAGCCCGTCAAGCAGTCCATGTAGGCGTTCGGCCTCGAGCTCCAGATCGAGTCCTGGGCGAAGACGTCCGGCACCGTCCAGCTCCTGGAGCGCCCCAAGGCAGGCCCTTCGAAGCTCCTCGTCGACCTCCTCGTGGCGAGCGCGCAGCTGGGGATCGACTAGCGCCCGAGCAGCGAAGGCCAGCCAGACCTCGTTCTCCGCCCGCCGCTCCATGTCGAGGGGGAGCAATTCGTGGAGCCGCTGCTCGACCGCTTCTCGCGGGTCGGCCGGAGGCTCGAGGGCGCCCACCCGCGCCTCGATCCGCTCGACCACCATCTGCATCGCAAAAGCGAGCAGCTCTGACTGGGTGGAGAAGTAGTGCCGCAGCGCGCCGGCTGACCATCCGGCCTCCTGGGCGACCTTGCGAACCGAGGCGGCCTCGACGCCGTCGCGGCGGATCACCCTCCAGACGGCCTGCCCGAGCTCGCGTCGGCGCTCTTCGTGGTCCACCAGCTTGGGCATGCTGCCTTTTTAGCACATCTGTGCTACTGTATTGACACAGCCGTATTAACAAGAAGAGGAGAGCCTCATAATGTCCACGGATCGCAGCTCGACGGCAACCGGCCCCCCAAGCGATGGAGGGCGGAGGAAGCGACCTCGCTGGCGCCGCCTGGCGATCGCTGCGGCCATTGGGCTAGTGGTGCTGGCGGTGCTGGGGGTGGGTGCCTTCGCTCTTTCGGGCGGATTTGACAAGACCACCTCGCAGCGGGTCTCAGGGACGGGGACGCGGGTCGTCCGGGTCGCGCTCGTCGACGCGGTCGTCGGCTTCGACGTCACTCCTGATCTGCTCGAGGTCGCTCGCGGAACCCACGTCGTCCTCAACGTCGTCAACGAAGGTGGCGAGGACCATGACCTCGCGATAGACGGCGGCGCGAGGACGAGGACACTCAGTCCCGGCCAGTCGGAGCGCCTCGACCTTGGCACGGTAGCCGGCGACTGGGCTGCCTGGTGCACCCTTCCCGGCCACAAGGCGGCGGGCATGACGCTCGACATCCAGGTCTTCGATCCGCCCGCGACCAAGCGCAGCGAACTGGAGGCGACGTGAGGAAGCGCAGACTTCGCTCACTCACTCAAGCGATCGCCCGGCTGCCCGGCGGCCGGCGCACCAAATTCGCGGTGGTCGGGGTCTGGCCGGTGATCGCGGCCGCTGTCGGTTTTCGCGCAAGGCATAACTGCCCCGCGCCTTAGGCCGTAGAGCAAGTGATGGATCGGAGGCGCGCTGTGCGCGTGACGGTTTCGCTCAGAGAGCCCCTCCTTGCCTAGGCAGTTTCTCGATGAGAGAGCCAGCCGGCGAGGACACCAAGCAGGAGTCCAACCTCGGGCGCAAACGGAACCTCGGTGGTCACGCTGACGAGGATGCCGATCGCTAACCCGGCCACGGCGCCGACCACCATTGCGGCTCGGGTGCTCACTCAGTCCCACCCTATAGGCCGCAGCTCGGACGATCGCTTCTCGCGCAAAAGGGGAGCGCACAGCCTGGACCGGCAATGAGGATCGCACACGCTCGTGGCTCGAGGGCCCTCTTATTGAGGGCCCTCGTTGCTCGGTTGCAGGCCGGAAGCCGTCAGAGTCCGGGACGGGATGCCGTGATCACGACCGCGACCGCCACCGCGTCCTGCCGCTCCGGCGGGATCAGCTCGTACATCAGCTCGATCAGGTCCTCGGGAAAGAGCGGGTAGAGCGCACAGTCGGCGACGCCCAGCGACTCGCGGTCGCGGACCTCGACCTGTTCGAATCCCGCCCTCTTCAGCTTCTCGATGAAATCGCCCTCGGCCAGCGCCCCGGACACGCACCCCGCCCACGCCGCGGGGCGCGTGAGTATCTCGGCAGGAAGCCCCTCCTGGTCGACCGTTAGGTCGGAGACGCAAAGCCTCCCGCCGGGGCGCAGCACTCGCTGGCACTCGGCCATCACCCGGGCCTTTCGGGGGGAGAGGTTGACGACCCCGTTGGAGATGATCAGGTCGATGCCGTCGTCCGGCAGGGGGATCGCCTCCATCTCGCCTTCCAGCGGCTCGACGTTCCCGAGGCCCGCCTCCCCCGCGGCGCTCGCGGTCCGCTTGAGCATCTCGGGGAGGAAGTCGAGGGCGATGACCCGGCCCGAGCTGCCGGTTCGGTGCGCGGCCAGCACGGTGTCGATGCCACCCCCGCACCCCAGGTCGAGGATGGTCTGCCCGGGCTTGATCTCCGCGAAGCGCAGGTGGTTGGCCACGCCCAGCGCACGCTGGATCGCCGACTCAGGGACCTGGGCGAGCTCGTCGTCGCTGTAGAGCTTGCGCGCAACGGCCTCGGTGGACTCATCTATCGCCCGGTAGGACTCCCGCACGAGATCCTTGATCTCGGCGGAGTGCATCAGGTCCCGAGTCATCGGCGCCCCAGCTCATCGAGCGTGGCGTTGAGGCGCGCCCTCACCTCTTCCGGGATCGCCTCGTGCGCGTGGTCGGCCAGGAAACCTCGCAGCTCCTCGGCGAACTCGAGTTCGCCGCAGCAGCGGCGGCAGACGCTGAGGTGCTCCTCGATGGCGGCGCGATCGGCCTCGTCGACGGTGCCGTCGAGGTACTCCCAGAGGTTTCGCATGGCCTCCGAGCAGCTGATCATCGCCGCGCCTCCTGGAGCAGCCCGCTCTGCTCGGCGTGCTCCCACATCCGCTTCTCGAACAGCTTCCGCCCCCGATGAAGGCGGGCCAGCAGCGTACCCAGCGGCACATCGAGCATTCGCGCCGCCTCCTTGGTGGCGAAGCCCTCCATGTAGACGAGGACGAGCGGGGTCCGGTAGAGCTCCGGCAGCCGCATCAGCACCGCCCGCACGTCCTCGGGACCGAACTCCCCGAGGAAGTCGAGATGCAGCGAGTCCGAGTAGGGAAAGGGATCCTCGCGGGCGATCGTCCGGTAGAGCGAGAAGCGCTCCAGCTCGTCGAAGTCGATTTCGTCCGGCCGCCTTGCCTTCCTGCGCCAGCGGTCGTTGCAGCAGTTGACCAGGATGCTCGTGAGCCACGCCGGTCCCGCCGCGCGGTCCCGGAGCTGGTCATAGTGCTGAAACGCGTTGAGCAGGGCGTCCTGGACGGCGTCCTCCGCCTCCTCGCCGACCATCCGCCGGCCGATCGAGTAGAGGCGTGGAAGCTGCTCGGTCGCGAGGGCTCGGAAGCTCTCGCTCTCATCGGCAGCGTGCCCGTGGGTGATTTCCGGGGCCTCAGCCACTGATGCCACTTTCATAAGGACGCTTCCGGTAACGGATTTATTGCATTTTCGCCTGCCTGCAATAAGGGCGGATCGCCAGACGTCCTTACCTGCAAAGAGCAAGGAGAGGAGAGGGAAAAATGGCGAACGCAACCACCGCCGCGCCGCCCGGGCTGGCGGCCACCGAATCTTCAGGGCTGAAGGCGGGGGTGGGACTGATGACGCTAGGGGCCGCGGGCTTCGTGCTCTACGCCGTCATCTTCTTCATCCGCAACTTCACCGACGACTTCTTGGAGCTTGGCATCGGCCCCGGGCAGGTGGACACGGGCAAGGACCAGATCGAGCAGTTCAGCCCGCAGCTCTACGACTACATCAGCCACCTCCACATCGCGGTCTCCGGCTTCATCCTCGCCACCGCCGTGGCGGTGATCTTCCTCAGCGCCTTCGGGGTAAGGAGGGGATATTTGTGGGCGTGGATCGGTGCCGTGTCCGCTCCCGTGGTCGGGCTCGCCGTGGCGATCCCGTCGCACTACCCCTACGGCCTCGACACCATCGGCCACCTGGGCCTGATCTACCTGTCCACCGCGATCTTCGTGGTCGGGGCGCTGATCGCCGTGCGGCCGGTGCTCGACGCGGACCGCCGGCGGGCTTGAGATTCCCGGGCTCGCGACAGCCACCTACGGTGTCCGCGATCGGGTCGCCGACTTCGAGCTCCCCGACCTCACCGGCGAGCGCCACTCCCTGGGCGAGCTCGCCGGTGACTGGACCCTGCTGGTCTTCACCACAACCTGGTGTCCGTATTGCGTGGCCGAGGCGCCGTTCCTCGAAAACGAGGTTGCGGGCCGGTTCTGCGAGCGGGGCCTCGAGGTCGTCGTGGTGGACGCCAAGGAGCCGCCCGACGTCGCCCGTCAGCTCCCCGACCGGTTCGGCTGGACTATGCCCTTCCTGATCGACGCCACCGGCGAGGTCTGCGAGCGCTTCGCCCCCAAGAAGGAGGGCCTCCCGCCCGAGGTGGCCGTGATCAACGCTCACTTCATCCTCGACTCCGAGCTGGTGATCCGGTTCGCCGAGTACCTCAACATGGAGCGGTTCGACGTCCATGCCACGGCGGTGGTCGAGGCGCTCGAGGGGCTGATCGGGGGTGGTCAGGCGTGAACGATCCCGGCTCGATCACGGTCGAGGCCGTGGCGGCGAGGCGCGGCAGCCAGACCGAGGTGATCTTGACCGCGCGGATCCCCGAGGGCATCCACATCGAGTCCCACCAGCCGCCGGAGCCGTTTCTGATCCCAACGGCCGTGGAGGTCCAGGGCCTGGAGGGAGCAACCGTGGACTATCCGGACCCGATTCGCAAGGATCTCGGCGTCTCCGACGTAGTTCTCTCCGTCTACGAAGGGACGCCTCGCTTCGTGGTTCGTGGGAGGGTGGCGCCCGGGGCGGAGCGGGTCCGGGGAGCCATCCGCTACCAGCCCTGCGTGGGCGGGGCCTGCCTGCCACCGAGAGAGACGACCTGGGACATCCCGCTCGCGGCGGGCCCCGACTGAGGGTGCCCACACCAAAAAAAAGACGCCCGTTCCAGGGCCTCTCTCAATAGCAGTGCGGGATTCGAACCCGCGACCTTCGGGTTATGAGCTTCCGGCCGCCGAGACCCGAACTTGCCGCTTTCGCGTGTCGTCGGCACTTCGCGGGGGAGCTGAAAGCGAAGCATTCGCTTCCGTTCTGGATGTGAAGGAGGCGGGCGCCGCCCCCTAAGGTGGTGCGGAGCCCGCCGCCCACAGGCCTGAGTTAGCGCCCGAGCGCCGTCGCCGCCGGGATCAGCGGCGCACGCCTACCGTGCACCGTCTCGATGATCTCACCGGCGTCGATCCCCTCCAGGTAGATCGACGTGATGCCGAGGTTGGCGTGCCCCAGCTGATGCTGAATTACGTTCAGCGACACTCCCTCGCGCGCCATCTCCACCGCGTGGGCGTGGCGGAGCTGGTGCGGCGCGAAGCGCCGGCGCACTCCGGCCTGGACCGCGAGGCGCCGAAACTGCGTCCGGACGGAGGGCGCCGACCAGGGCTGGCCCGCGGTCGGGCCCTTGAGCACGCAGAAGAGAGGGCCCACCGGGAGCCCGACGAGCGGTGCTCAAGCCAAGGGCGAAGCTGCGGCCAGCCCCATTCGTCCATCCCCACCTCGCGGCGCTTGCCTCCCTTGCCCCGGCGCACCAGCATCGCCCCGCGGCCGGGCTCGAGGCCGCCCTTGGCCAGTGCCAGCGCCTCGCTGATCCGTAGCCCGGCGCGCCATAGGACGACGATCAGGCCACGGAGTCGAAGGCCCGGCGGGCGGTCACCGGCCTGGCGCATCACCGCCATGATCTCCTCGACCCTGGGCGGGTCGGCGGGGTAGCGACGTCCCTTGTTCTTGGGCGATCGGCCCGCGAGGTAGTCGGGATAGGTAGCCGGCGAGCGCCGCCGCCCGGCGGCGTCGAGTGTTGCCGTCGTGGTCATCTCTCCTCCTCTTGTGGTTGCGGTTAGGTCGAGGCCCACCCGTAGAATCGGAGTAATGGCTCAATCGGCGACAACCTCCGTCGAGATCGACACAGAGCTGCTCGCGCGGCTCAGGGAGCGCTGGCCTGAGAAGCCCGATCGACAGCTGATCGAGGATCTGGTCCTGATTCAGCTCGGCTTCGCGGCCTTGCGTAGCTCCCAGCAGCGAAATGGCCTCTCCGAGGAGGAGGCGGTCAAGCTTGGCGTGCGCGCCGTGCACGAGGCGCGGCAAGCGCAGAGTTGACCCGGCTGCTGCTTGACGCGAGCGTCCTCCTCTCCGCAACCGTGGCGCGGCCGGGAACGCCGATATCGCTGCTCCTGGACGCCGTGGAGGACGGAAAGGTCCAGATGGTCGCTTGCGAGCACCTGCTCGACGAGGTGAGACGCGGGCTCAACGGTCCCTACTTTCGCGAGCGGCTTCCGGCGGACGATCGCGAGGCGGTGCTAACCGGACTCAAGCGGATCGCGGTCATGCGCGATGACCCCGCCTCGCCTCCCTCCGTGTTGCGGGATCCCGATGACAACTATCTGCCGGCGCTCGCACTCGATGCGAGCGCCGAGGCCATCGTCACCGGCGACCGCGATCTCCTCGACCACGTTGGGCTGGAGCCCGACGCAATCACGCCTCGAGAGGCCTGCCGACGGCTGGGGCTGGCAGTGGGCGAAACGCCCTGAACGCCTCCACACTTGCGCCTCTTCGTCGCGCAAGGGAGGCGCCGTAAACGAAGCCGGGCCCCGCTTCTGCTTGGCGTCCGAAGCAGGCAGCTGTTGAGCGCCAGCGGAGACGCTCGCATCGCGGGGCAGAGCGGAAGCTCACGTCCGTCAAGGGAAGATCGAGCTTTGGGGGATCGTGGTCGGAGCCTCTCTGAAGGAGCAGCTCGAGCCCGAGAGCGAGTAGTTGCGCCGGTGTGGAACCGTTCTCACCATCGCTCAGCCCGCGGGCCGCGCGAAGGCCGACGGTCCCGTTGAACGCCGTTCAGCTTGCGACCGCGCAGAGAGCGATGCCCGGGAGCTCGTACCCTCCGTCGGTCGCGAAGGGGACGAACGCCTCCCCGAGCCTTGCCCTGAGAGCCTCGCGCTCATCCTCAGGGAGCCCGCGGACCACCATCGCGAACGGGCCCGCCACGTCGATGACCCATCTCTCGTAATCATCGAGGTCGCGGAAGGCGAAGCGCACCGGCACCTCCTCGGCGCGCGCGGCGGCGAAGCCCGCCCCTTCGAGCAGCGCCCTGGTGCGCTCCTCGCTCGCCATGCTGAAGACCCCCGGCGCCCCGGGCGCCGGGGGAGGCATGTGGCCGCGCTCGATCAGGATCATGCCCCCGATCGAGGCCCAGGGGTTGCGCTCGGGGGCGCCCCACACCGATAGCGCCAGGCGCCCGCCGGGGCGCAGCACGCGACGCGTCTCGGCGAGCGCCGCCGCGGGGTCGGCCATCAGCATGTAGGTGCTCTGGCAGAGCACCCCGTCGACCGAGTCGGCGTCGAGCTCGATCCGCTCGGCGTCGATCACCCGGTAGTCAACGTTTCCGAGCCCGAGTTCGGCGCCGCGGCGGTGAGCGACGTCGACCATGTCCGGGGAGAAGTCGGTCGAGATCAGCCGGCCGTCCTCGCCGATGATCGCCGCCGCCTCGAATCCGGTGTCGCCCACCCCAGCACCGAGCTCGAGCACCGTCTGGCCGGGCTGTGGCTGGAGCTCATCGAGCAGCCACCCCCGCACGGGGGTCAGCGCCTCCGCGAGCTGCGCTCGCCAGCGCTCCCAGCCGGGCGCCATCGCCTCCCAGACCTCGTAGCTGGTGCGGCGGTAGTCCTCGACCTCCACGCGACGATCGTAGCCCCAACGGTCCCCGCAGCCCTCGTTCCGTCCCGGGCACCCCGGTCTGGCGTGGGAGCGAGCGGGTCTGGGGCTTGAGACGCTCGCTCAGGACAGTGAGCGAGCGTCTCGCTTCGACTACCGCCCCGCGCCTGCCTTGGACGAAGAGCTGCAGCGTCGGTGCACGTTGACCGCGCGCCTCCCTTCGCGGCACGAACCCAGCACTGACCCGCGGGAGTGTTCCTCGTCGCGCGTTGCGGGAGCGCCGTGGAGTCAGCGCAGCACTTCCGCTCTTACTCCCGAGCGAGCGAGAGCGATCCGCAGATCAGCGTGGAAAGGCTCGCGGCGATTGATCCTCTACACTACCTAGTGTAATTATGGCGGTAGCCCTCTCGGACCTCCCGGCGGTCTGTGACCCCACGAAGCCCGGACTCTCGGAGCGCGAGCTGCTTGATCGCGACGAGGCCTCGGGGTTGGAGCGCACCTTCAAGCTGCTGGCCAACGACAGCCGGTTGCGCATGGTGCACGCGCTCGCCCGCGCGGGTGAGCTTTGCGTCAGCGACCTCGGCCAGGAGGTCGGGATGAGCCCGCAGGCGGTCTCAAACCAGCTCCAGCGCCTCGTCGACCGGAGCGTCGTCGCGACCCGGCGGGAGGGCAACCGCGTCTATTACCGGATCGCGGATCCGTGTCTTCCGGCGCTGCTCGAGCTCGCCTGGTGCCTCACCGAGGAGGGAGGCGGATGAGCGAGCCGCGGAGGCTGAGCTGTTCGACGGGCGGCGATGAGCTGCTCGCGATCGGGGCGGCCCTTCGCCGCGCCGCCGTTCATGCACTTCTCGAGCGCGAGCGGCTACCCCGCGCCGTGTGTCTGCGGTTCCGCGCTACCGAGGAGGCCGAGCAGGCGGTCGGGGAGTTCGTGCGGCGTGAGCGCGAGTGCTGCCCGTTCTTCGACTTCGCCGTTCGCCGCGCGGAAGGAGCGCTTACGCTGGAGGTGGCCGGGCCTCCGGAAGCGGGCCATCTCCTCGATCTCATCTATCGCGTGGCCGAACCCTCCGCCTGAGGAGGCAAGCCGATCGAGCTTGGGTTCGATACCGCCGGTGCCTTCGCCGAGCTGACGCTCCAGGTGTTGCCGTGGTTCGCGGTCGGCACCCTGACCGCCGCAATCGCCCAGGCCTTCGTTCCGCCGCGGTGGGCGGCCGCAGCGCTTTCAGGCCGTCGCGGCCTACCGGTAGCGATCACCGCGGGGGCCGTGCTCCCGGGCTGCTCCTGTACGACCATGCCGCTAGCGGCGGGGATCCGGGGCATGGCCGGGCCGCGAATCGGCACTCTCAGCGCCTTCATCTTCGTCTCGCCGCTGCTCAGCCCGATCACGATCGCCCTCACCTTGTCGCTGCTCGGCTGGGAGATGAGCGTCGCCCGGGTGATCGCCGCCCTCGGTGGCAGCGCCATCTTGGGCCTGGCCATCAACCGTTTCGAGGCTCGCTTCCCTGCACCGCTGCCGCCGATGGCCGGCGCCGATCCGAGCTACGACGCCTGTTGCGACGACGGTTCCTGCGCCCAGCAAGGGGCGGAGAATCGCTCGGCCCGCGAGCGGCTATTCAGCAGCCTCGCTTCGATCCTCCGCTCCGTCGTCCCCTACTTCCTGCTCGGGATGGCGGTAGCCGCCGTGCTCTCCACCGCGGTGCCCGAGGACGCGATCCCGGAGGTCCTCGGCGGCTCGTCAGGGCTGGCGGCCTTCGCCCTCGCCGCCATGGTCGGGATCCCGCTCTATGTCTGCGAGGGCGAGGAGGTCCCCCTGACCTACGGGCTGGTGACGGCGGGACTCGGAGCCGGACCGGCGTTCACCTTCCTGCTCGGCTCGGTCGGGACCTGCATCCCGACGATGCTGATGTCGCGCGGCATCGTCGGCCCGCGAGCGACGTACGTCTACCTCGGCTTCTGGATTGCCTTCGCGGTCCTCGCCGGCCTTGCCTTTGGAGGGCTGACCGCCTGAGTGGCATTCGCGGTGTTGCCGCTTCCGAGGCTCGCCACCGGTTGCGCGGCGAGGTAACCACATCCAGGCACGACATCACTCCTTACCATCCCGCGCCTCCCTTCGCGCGGTTGCGAGTGTCTCGCGACGTCGAGTTAGACGCCCGGTTAGGACGAAGAGCAGCAGCGACGGGCGCCTGCTGAGCTGACGCCTCCTCCCGCGTGTCGCCGGCACTGACCGAGCGTCTCGAGCGGCCACCGCTCACTTCCGTTCCTCGCGCGAAGGAGGAGCGCCGGGCCAGCCGATCAGACGCTTGCGTGTCGTCCATGCCGGTAACGACCCGCCGGCCCCTACTTTCGCGCGGTCCGGTCCCCGAGATCAAGCCGCGCGAGCTGGCGCTCTGCCGCCTCGATGCCGCGCCGCCAGTAATCGCGGATGCGCTCCAGTTCACCGAGCGTGTAGCTCGACAACAGGCGTTGGTTTGCCTCGCTCATCGGCCCGTACATCTCCCAGGCGCGTTTGCGCGTGCTCGGGGTGATCTCGACCGTGATCCGACGCCGATCCGCCGCGTCTCGGACGCGGCGGGCATGGCCGGCCGCCTCGAGCCGGTCGATCGAGGCGGTCATCGCGCCCGGGCTGAGGCCCGCCTCTTGGGCGAGCTTGCCGGCCGGGAGCGGACCGATTCGCTCGAGCACATCCAGCACGCGTAGGTCGGTGCGGTTTACCCCCAACGCCTTGCAGACCGCTTCGTCGTAGAGGTCGGTGACCAGTCCGCCGAGCCGCGTGAGCTCGCCGATCTCCTCGATCACTTTTGCCTTTGAATCTTTCGACATTCGAATGAATCTGCTATAACCTTTTGAGCTTCAAACAGTTTAGACGTCGAAGCGGATGAATCAGGAGGACGACATGCAAGCCACAGAGATCGAGAGTCGGCTCGACCCCCGCCGCTGGCTGGCGCTCGCGGTTGTGCTGGGGGCGGTGGCGATCGACCTGGTCGACACCACGATTGTCAACGTCGCGATCCCCTCGATCCAGGCCGACCTCGGCGCCAGCGCGGCGGCGATCGAGTGGATCGTCGCCGGCTACACACTGGCGTTCGCGGTGCTGCTGATCACGGGGGGCCGGCTCGGCGACGCGTTCGGGCGCAGGCGCCTGTTCCTGATCGGGGTCGCGGGCTTCACCGTGGCCTCGGCCAGCGCCGGGCTCGCCCAGAGCCCAGAAGCGCTGATCGCTTCGCGCGTGGCCCAGGGTGCGCTTGCCGCCCTGATGGTCCCTCAGGTCCTGTCGATGATCCAGGTGAGCTTCTCGCCGGAGGAGCGCCCGAAGGCCTATGGGATCTACGGCGCGGTCGCCGGCGTCTCGACGATTGCTGGCCCCCTGATCGGCGGCCTGCTGGTCCAGGCGGACGCGCTCGGGCTCGACTGGCGGCCGATCTTCCTGCTCAACGTGCCGCTCGGCATCGTCACGCTCGTCGCGGCTGCCAGGCTGGTTCCCGAATCGCGCGCGGAGCACGCGCAGGGGTTCGACTTCGCCGGCGTCGGGCTGGTCACCGCGGCTCTGATGCTGCTGCTGTACCCGCTCGTGCAAGGCCGCGAGCTCGACTGGCCGGCGTGGACGTTCGCCTCCATGGCGGCGTCGGGCCCGGCGTTCGCGCTCTTTGCCCTGCACCAGCGCCGCCGCGCCCGGGGAGGCGGCTCGCCGTTGGTGCGGCTCGACCTCTTCCGCCAGCGCGGGTTCACGGGAGGCGTGATCGCGGGACTCCTCTTCTTCTCCGGAGTGGCGAGCTTCTTCCTGGTGCTGACGATCACGTTGCAGTCGGGGCTCGGTTTCTCGCCGCTCCACACCGCGCTCACCGCGCTGCCCTGGTCGATAGGGATCGCCGCCGCCTCCGGTGTGGCGATCCAGCTCGCCCCGCGCCTCGGCCGCCGGCTGACAGTGGCCGGTGCGCTTGCGATGGCGGCGGGCATGAGCGCGACCCTGTTTGCGGTGGACCGCGGTGGGGCCGAGCTCGGCTCCTGGGCGCTCGCTCCGGGGCTGCTGATGGCGGGCCTGGGGATGGGCATGGTCGCCCCGACCCTGATCGACGTCGCCCTCACCGGGGTGCGTGACCGCGACGCCGGCTCGGCCTCGGGCGTGGTCAACACCTCGCTCCAGCTCGGCGGCGCGATCGGGGTGGCGGTGATCGGCGTTATCTTCTTCGGGCTTCTGCCCGAGGGGGCGGAGCTCGCAGCCGACCCGGCAGCGGGGTTCGCCTCGGCCCTCCGCGACGCGCTCTGGTTCGAGGTCGGGATCTACCTGCTGAGCGCGGCGGCGATGATGCTGCTGCCGGGCGAGGACGCGGCGTCGGTAGCCGAGTACGACATCGCCGACGTGAGGCCCTTGATCGGGGAAGGCACAGCCTGAACCTGCGGCACGGACCGTGCCACGACCGATGAGATCGTCGGTGCGGCCCGGTCTAACCGACAAACGACCAAACCCAACTAGAGAGGAACCGCGATGAGCAAGTTCAGATTCCACCTCTCCGTCTCCGCGGACGGCTACGTGGCCGGGCCGAACCAGAGCGAGGAGAACCCGCTCGGCGAGGGCGGTGAAGCGCTGCACGAGTGGATGGTCAAGCTGGCGACCTGGAAGAAGGCCCACGGCAAGGAGGGCGGCGAGTCCGGCCCCAGCGACCCGGTTGTCGAGGAGCTCCAGGCGAACGTCGGGGCGGGCGTGATGGGGCGCAACATGTTCGGCCCGATCCGCCGAGGCGACTGGGGCGACGGGTCATGGCGGGGCTGGTGGGGCGAGAATCCGCCGTTCCACCATCCTGTCTTCGTGCTGACCCACCACGAGCGGGAGCCGCTGGAGATGGAGGGAGGCACGACCTTCATGTTCGTCACCGACGGGATCCAGTCCGCGCTCGAGCAGGCGCGCGCGGCCGCCGAAGGCAAGGACGTCCAGCTCCACGGCGGTGCCAGCGTCGCCCGGCAGTACCTCGCCGCCGGGCTCCTCGACGAGTTCGAGGTGAACGTCGTCCCGGTCCTCCTCGGCGATGGCGAGAGGCTGCTCGACGACGTCGGGGACCTCGAGATCGAGCAGGTGCGCGCGATCGAAGCTCCGGGCGTGACCCACATCAAGTACCGCGTCGTCAAGTAGCGCCCGGCCGCTAGGAGCAAGTCGGCCTCATGACCCCGCGCATCAATTACCAAAGAACGGACAAACCCTGAACGGTCAAACCCTGAACGAGGAGAAGCAATACGCAAGCTGATCGTCACCAACATCATCTCGCTGGACGGCTACTACGACGGACCGGGGGGCAACGTCATGGTCCTGCCGATGGATGAAAGGTTCGATGCCTACAACGCCGAGCGCCTGGCAGCAGCAGACACGCTGCTACTCGGGCGGAACTCCTACGAGATGTTCCGGGGCTTTGGCCCCAGATGGCCGACAACCCCGAGGCCTCGCCGACCAACCAGGAGATCTCACGGCTCGAGAACGCGATTGAGAAGGTCGTCGTCTCCGACAGCCTCACCCCCGACGAAACCGAGCCGTGGGA
>JBOGZE010000372.1:0-6957 GCA_050697055.1 Solirubrobacterales bacterium | reverse complement strand
CGAACACCACCTGGCACAACGCCCCGTTCGCCGCCCGCTTCGTCCAGGACGCCCAGGTGGGGGCGCTGCACTTCACCGAGGTCCTCCGGCTGACGGTCTGGTTCTATCCCCAGAACTCCGAGCTGCTCCACTCCGCCGGGGTCCTCTTCCTCGGCAACGACTTCCTCTCCCCACTGATCAACATCGGCTGGATGGCGCTCTGCCTGCTCGCTGCCTGGAGCTTCGGCCGCGCCTACGGGGCCGGCGCCGCCGCGGTGCTGGCTCTGGCGCTGGTCCTCGACGCCAACATGCTGCTCCTGTACCAGCCCGGCGACGCCAAGAACGACACCGGCGGGCTCTTCTTCCTGCTCGCCTCGGCGGCGATCTTGGTCAACGCCGAGGCGCAGCGGAGGGCGGCAACGCGAGCGGCGAGACCGGTCGCGGGAGGATCGCCGGAGGCCGGGCCTCCGGCTAGAGGATTCCGTTCCGGAGGCCCGCCCCTGCGCGCCGTGCTGCCCAATGGCGCCCTGATGGTCGCCGGCCTCGCTGCGGGGCTGGCGCTCGGCACCAAGCTGAACCTGCTCGCCCCCTTCGGCCTCCTCACCCTCGGGGTGATCGCGGTCACCGCCGGCTATCGCCTGCGGGCGACGGTGATCTGGGTGGCGAGCTCGCTGGTCACCGGAGGCTTCTGGTTCGCCCGCAACCTGGTCGAGGCGGGCAACCCGCTGCCCTGGGCCGACGCCGGGCCGCTGCCCGGGCCCGACCAGCTCGACATAGACATCCGCGAGCCGCACACGGTCTCCGACTACCTCACCAATGGCGACGTGATCAAGGACTCGTTCATCCCGGGGCTGCATGAGAGCTTCGGCGATCTCTGGCCGCTGATCCTCGTCGCCGTGATCGGCGGCTTCGTCGCGGCGATCTTCCGCGGCCGCACTCCGATAATCCGGATGCTCGGCTTCGTCGCCCTCTTCAGCGGAATCGCCTACCTGTTCACCCCGCTCACCGCCGCCGGCCCGCTCGACCATCCCACCGCATTCACCACCAACCTCCGCTACGCCTCGCCGGCGCTCGGGCTCGGCGCGATGTTGCTCGCCGTCGACCCTGCCCTCAGCCGCGAGCGAGCGCAGGGCTGGCTGCTCGGCGCCCTCGCGGTGTTGCTTCTGACCCAGGCGTTACCGGTCTGGGACATCGGCGATGACGTCTGGGAGCGCGACTTTCTCCTCGGCGGGATCGTCCTCGCCTTCTTCGTCGTCCTCGTACCGGTTGCGCTCGCCCTCGCCGGGCAGCGGGGCGTCTCCCCGGTTGTGCTGCTCGCTGGGGCGATCCTCGCGCTGGGGATCGTCGTGGGGATCGGCTGGCGACAGGGCGACGACTACCTCGATCATCGCTATCGGGCCGCGACCGCGCCGAGTGACTTCCCAGAGGGGACCAGAGCGGCACTCGCCTGGTTCAACGAGGAGGACCCAGATGACGCCCGGATCGCGGTGGTGGGTGGCCGCCCCGGCTTCAAGCAGTACGTCTTCTACGGCGACGATCTCTCCAACCACGTCCAGTACGTCGCCCGCCACGGCTCCCACGGGACCTTCACCCCGATCGCCAGCGAGGCGGCGCAGAAGGGCGAAGACCCCGACGCGGTTGAACAGTGCGAGGAGTGGAAGCAGGCGCTCAACGAGGGCGACTACGAGTACGTCGTCATCGGCCCGGACCAGCGCACCCTGGCGCTCTCCCCGGTCGAGGCTCAGTGGACCGGGAGCGACCCGGCTGCGACCCAGCTGGAGGAGAGCGACATGACCTTCGTCTTCCAGCTCAACGGGGATCTCGACCCGGCGCGCTGCGCCTGAGCCGTGACTCTCGGCGACTACCTGGCGGGGGTCATCGGGCTGGCCCTCGTCGCGGGCCCGCTCGTCTACGCCGCAGTCCGTCTGCGCGCCCGGCTTCTGCCCGGGTGGGAGGGCGCGCCCGCACGATTGGCGGAGGCAGTGCTCGGCGTCTCACTGCTCACCGTGCTCCTCCAGCTACTCGGGGCGATCGGGATCCTCGAGCCGGCCGTCCTGATCGCGGCGGCGATCGCGATCGGTGCCGCCGCCTACTTCGCGCCCTGGCTGCGACCCACCGAGTTCGCCGAGGGTCCCCCGCCGCCGGCGCTGCCGGTCCCACCGCTGCATGCGCTGATCGCGCTCGCGGGCATCGCCTTCGTCGCCGCCCACTGGGCAACCGGGCTCCAGGACGTCTGGGCCCGGGGGATGCTCACCTTCGACACCCTCTGGTACCACGGCCCGTTCGCGGCGCGGATCGCGGAGACCGGCTCGGTCTGGGGGCTGCATTTCACCGACCCGCTCTACCTGAACTGGTTCTATCCGCAGAACTCGGAGCTGCTCCACGGCGCCGGGATCGTCCTCTTCGACCGCGACCTCTTCTCCCCGCTGGTCAACTTCGCCTGGCTCGGCGTCGCCCTGCTCGCCGCCTGGTGCATCGGCCGCCCCTACGGCGTCGCCCCGCTCTCATTGCTGGCTGTCGCCTTGATCGTGGACACCGGCCCCATCGTCCCGAGGGAGGCAGGGACACCGGCGAACGACATGGCCCCGATCGCATTGTTGCTGGCAGCAGCAGCGCTATTGATCAATGCCTGGGCAGCGAGGGGGTCCGGGGAGGGTCCGACGGACGCTCCCAAAATATTTGCGAGCAAAGCGAGCGCGTCCGGAGGGCCCTCCCAGGGCCCCCTCCTTATTGCAGGCCTTGCAATGGGGTTGGCCCTCGGCACGAAGCTGACGATCGCCGGCCCCACCGCGGCGATGGCGGTCGGCGTCCCGCTGATCGCAGATCCCGGCTTCCGCCGCCGCGCCCTCGGCCTCTTCCTCGGCGGGGTGGCGATCACGGCGGGGATCTGGTTCCTGCGCAACCTGATCCACTCGGGCAGCCCCCTGCCCTGGCTTCAGGATGTGGGGCCGATCGACCTGCCCGGCCCGGGGCGCGGCCTCGAGGGCCGCGACGACTACAGCGTCGCCCACTATCTGTTCGCCAACCCCGACGTCGACGTCTGGAAGGACTTCTACAAGGCGATCACCAATCTCCTCGGGCCGGTCTGGTTCGTCCTCCTCGGCGCCACCGCGCTGGGCGCGACCCTGGCCGTCTGGCGCCCCCGGTCAGCCGCGGTCCGCCTCTGCGGGGCGGTGGCAATCGCCGGTGGGGTCGCGTACCTGTTCACACCTTTGACCGCCGCCGGCCCGGAGGGCAATCCGCTCGCCTTCGGGATCAACCTCCGCTATCTGGTCCCGGCCTTCGCCCTTGGCCTGGCGCTGGTGCCGCTCGAGCCCCGCCTCACCCCCGAGCGTGCCCGCCTGCCGCTGCTGATCGGCGGGATCGCCGCCCTGCTGCTGGTCACGCTCTACTCCGACTCCGCCTACATCTGGGACGAGCCGTTTGCCTCGAAGCCCTGGGCCGCCCTGATCGGGGTCGTGTTGATCGGAGTCCCCGTGGGGCTGGCGCTGCTCGGTCGGATCAGGCCGCTGGTCGCCGCAGGGGCGACGGCGATCCTCCTGCTCGCGGTCGCCGCCGCTGGCTGGGAGCGCCAGGACAACTACTTCGCCCACCGCTACGACCGTCCCGAGGACTTTCGGTTCGACCTCGACGACGCCTTCGCCTGGGCCAAGGACACCGGCGGGGAGCGGATCGCCGTCGCCGGGACTAGTGGCGCGTACAACCAATATGGCCTCTACGGTGACCGCCTGGACAACTACGTCCAGTACGTCGGTCAGACAGGGCCAGGCGGCAACTTCACTCGGATCGGCAAGTGCGCCGACTTCCGGGAGGCGCTCAACGACGGCGGCTACGACTACCTCGTGACCACCCCCGACCTCGACCTCAACAACCCGGTTCGTGCCCGGACCTCGCCCGAGCGCGGCTGGGTCGAGGGCGACCCCGCGGTCGAGGAGATCGTCCGCGCCGGTCGGGTCGCGGTTTTCCGGCTCAACGGCGAGCTCGCGGCCGATGGCTGCGCGCAGCGGCCGCCCGCAAGCGGAAGATGAGCACCACCGGCGACTACATCCTCGGCGTCGTCGGCCTGCTCGCGATCGCAGTCTCGATGGCGATCGCCGGGCGCACCGTGCGGCGGGCCGCCCTCCCGGACTGGACGGGTGCGCCGGCGTTGCTCGCCGACGGGATCCTTGCGATCGGGATCCTGATCGTGATCTCGGAGCTGCTCGGGCTGCTGGGGATCCTCGACGGCGTCCTGCTGGTCGCCGCCTGCGTGATCGTCGGCGGCGGCGGGGTGCGGATGGAACCGCTGCTGGTGCGCGCCGCGAGGTCGGGGCGGGCGGAGCACCCGGAGTCCGGTCAGCGTGCTGCCCTCCCGGTCTCGCCGATCGAGATTGGCATCGCCGTCGCCCTGGCACTGCTGGTCGCGGCGCAGTGGGCCGGGCCGACCCTCCTGGCGCTCGACCGCGGCATATACGGCGGTGACTCGCTCTGGTACCACATGCCGTTCGCGGCGCACATCGCCCAGACCGGGTCGGTAACCGAGCTCCTCTACGTCGACCCGCTCTACCTCAACTGGTTCTATCCGCAGAACTCGGAGCTGCTTCACGCGGGCGGCCTGCTCCAGTTCGGCAACGACTTCCTCTCGCCGCTGCTCAACCTCGGCTGGCTCGGGCTCGCCCTGCTGGCGGCCTGGTGCGTCGGCCGCCCCTACGGCGCCGGCGCCCCGACCGTCGCCGCCGTCGCCGCCCTGATGTCCGCCAACCTGCTCTTCTCCCGGCAGCCGGGGAACGCCAACAACGACGTGGTCGCGATCGCCTTCTTGGTCTCCTCGGTCGCGATCCTGCTCAACACCAGATGGCTGCCGGGTGCCCTCCCGGTCGGGGCGCTGGTGGTAGCCGGCCTCGTCGCGGGCCTCTCCCTGGGGACGAAGCTGACCGTGGTCCCCCCGGTGCTGGCGCTGAGCGTGGGAGTGATCCTGATCGCGGGCGCGGGGGAGAGGCTGAGGGCGGGCGTGGCCTGGGTTGGCGCCCTGCTGGTCGGCGGCGGGCTCTGGTACGGGCGCAACCTGGTGGTCTCCGGGACACCGTTCCCGTTCGTCGACATCGGCCCGCTGACCAAGCCAGAGGAGCTCGAGGGGCGCCACCCGTACTCGATTGTCCACTACCTCACCGACACCGACGTCTGGGGGCGCTTCTTCCGGCCGGCGCTCGAGGAGCGTCTCGGCGAGCTCTGGCCGCTCTACCTGGCGATCGCGGTGGCGGCCGTGGTCTTCCTCCTGATCCGCGGCCCCCGGGTCGAGCGGATGCTGGCCGCGGTGGCGGCGCTGGCGGCGATCGCGTATCTGCTCACTCCGCTCGGGGCATCCGGGCAGGAGGGAGCGCCTGTCGGCTTCCGGCTCAACATCCGCTACCTGGCGCCCGGGCTTGCCCTGGCGCTGGTCCTGATCCCGATCGCCGCCGCCCGGCTGCCCGGCCCCCAGAGCCTCTGGCGCTGGGGGAGCCTGGTGATCTTCGCTGCCCTGACCGTGGTCAGCTCGGGAGCGGTGGAACAAATTGACGGCGACCGGATCCCGGGCACCGCCCTGCTCGCCCTGGTGGTGATTGGCCTGCCGGTGGCTTTCTTCCTCCTGGCGCGCAGCGGCGTTCCCCGCGAGGTCCTCGCCGGTGTCGGCGCCGTCGCCCTGATCGCCCTGGCGTTCGCGGGCCGGATCGTCCAGGAGGACTACCTCGAGCGGCGCTACTCCTCCGCCGCCCCCGACTATCCGCGCAGCGAGCAGCCCGCGATCGAGCTCGGCCAGGGGCTCGGCGCCGCCTACGACTGGGCCAGGGGAACGCGCAACCAGGGCATAGCGCTATCGGGCACCACCGGCGCGCTGTTCGGATACGGGCTCTGGGGCGAGGACTCCAGCAACGACGTCCGCTACCTCGGCGAGCGGGGTGACCGCGGCTCCTTCCGGGCGATCGCCGAGTGCCCCGAGTGGGTCAGCGCGATCAACCACGGCGACTTCGACTACGTCGTCACCACGCCGGAGTACCACCAAGACGATCCCGAGGCGGCGACGGTGCCGCGCGAGCGCGCCTGGATAGATGCCGATCCCAGGGCCCAGCGCATTGCCGGCGCCGGTCTGGTCGACGTCTGGCAGCTCGGCGGCCCGCTCGACCCCGCGGCGTGCGCGGATGCGGTGCCGCCGGGTGAGCCGATTTCAACCGAGCCGCCCCGCGTGGCGGCGCCTCCCGCGATCGACTGAGATGCGAGGGCGGACCTGCTACCAAACGCGAGGTGCCGTACCCGCTCGACAACGCCCTCTACCAATGGGAGGAGGGCCATGCCCGGCTGATGGAGCTTTCCGGTGAGCCGCGGATGGCCGGCAGGGTGACCCGCGCGGTGGAGGCGGTCCGCGATGAGCTGAGGCGGCGGATCGGGCCCACCTTCTCGGCTGGCGAGCTCGCCGAGCTCTACGCGAGCGGCACCGACTGGTGCCTCGAAGCCGCGACCCGAGCCGGCGCGGTCGACACCACCGACCTCGATCCGCAGGCGATCACCGACGGCGCCTTCTACCTCCACCTCCGCGGAGCGACCGACTACTCCGGCGGAAGGCTCATCCCGAGCGAGTAGCTCTCGCCGTCAACCGCCAGCGCTCCTCCGGCGGGTGGCACCGCGGGGGGCCCCACCCGAGGACATTCGCATACCGCAGGGTGGGGGATCCCCATCAAACGGGTGGCTCCTCGGCTTCGCCTGCGGAGCCCCCTCGCATAACAGGACCCGCCGGCCGAGCGTTCAGTCAGTCGTCGGCACGTTCGAGCACGATCCGCTCGGGCTCGATCGTCACCTTCAGCGCTCGCTGTCCGGCCCAGTGCTCGGCGTAGACGGCGTTGTCCTTGATCGCCGGGTCGAGCCAGAGGCCGTAGCCGTCCGTGTCGCCGTGGTCGAAGGTGGCCTCGAGCGTCCCGCCGCCCCGGCGTCCCCGCCGGCCGCGGCCCCCGCGCCGACGCCGGCGCC
>JBOGZE010000371.1:0-13545 GCA_050697055.1 Solirubrobacterales bacterium | reverse complement strand
GCGCCGGCACCGGCGCGGGGGGCCGCAGCTCCACCACCACCCTGCCCGAGTCCGAGCTCACCGTGGCCCGAGTGCGGGCCCAGGCGGGGAGCGCCTCCCGGGCCGCGCGCTCAGGATCTTGGCCTGCCGCCTCCGCGATGGCGCCCGCCTCGGCGGCGCCGTCGGCGAGGCTCAGCGAGTAGCCGGTGAGCAATAGCTGCAGGGCGACGAATCCCGCCAGGGCCAGGGCCGGGAGCCCCGCCAGCAACTCCACCGAGGCCTGGCCCCGGCTACCGTGAGCCATCCGGGTCGGGCTCGAGCTTCGACGCAGCGGCAATCGAGCCCAGGGAGACGCCTGGCAGCAGCGAGGGCACCGCGACCTTGACCCGGGTCCCGTCGTCGTTCGTGACCGCGGCGTCATCCCGCAGCCTGCCTGGCAGCGCCCGCCGCGCCGCCGCTTCTCCATCGCCGCCTACATGCTCAGCCCGGGCGCCGGCGCGAGCTGCGTTGCCTGCCGTCCACAGCGCCCACCCGACGGCGGCCGCCTGGGCGGCGATCAGGACACAGACAGCGAGCGCCGGCAGAATCGCCACCAGCTCTACCGAGGCCTGTGCCCTGGCGCCGGCCCGACTTCGCTTTTCGACCGCCATCGGGCGAACCTAGGAGCGGCCAGCGCGCGGAAGGCGCGCGGATCGTGCCGAATCGGTGGCGACGGCGCCACCCCGATCGGCGATCGGCGGGTGTTCCCAGGTCCCTAGGTGTAGCTGGTGGCCTCGCGCCAGACGAGGAAGATCGCCAGCACCGCGGCCGCCATCAGCACAAGCCAGACGGCGAACCCGCCGGCCCAGTCGCTGAACTCCTCGAAGCCGACGATCAGCAGCGCGATCGCGCCGACGGCGCCGAAGAGGATCGCGCGGCGGCCATCGGAGAGGGTCAACATCGTCATCTGCTGCTCGCGGTAGAGGCGGTAGACGAAGAAGGCGATCGCCGCGAGGAATGCCATCGAGAGCGCCGTGAGCGTGGTCTCCGCGGCAGCTCCGCCGCCGGGCAGCACCGCGATCGCCAGCGCCAGCAGGGCGACGATCGCCACGTTTCTCAGCGTCGGCAGCATCGAGACGATTCTAAGCCCTCATTTCTTCGCAGCTAGCGAGCTTTTGCTCCGCAGCGAGCGAGCTTCTTGCGATCCTTCCCTCCCGCCGATAGGTTTCACATCGGTTACACAACTCCGCCGGCGTTCACACGGAAGGGAGATGGCAGAGATCTCGACTCGAGT
Organism: Solirubrobacterales bacterium; assembly: GCA_050697055.1. Classification (GTDB taxonomy): domain Bacteria; phylum Actinomycetota; class Thermoleophilia; order Solirubrobacterales; family 70-9; genus CAVVYV01. Next base: position 12,293 of record JBOGZE010000371.1, on the reverse strand, counting down.
AGAACCTCGGACTGACCCGGAGTTGGCCACGGCGGCCCTGCGCTTCGCGCGCCGCGCCCACCTCGGCCAGCACCGCAAGCAGACCCACGAGCAGTTCGTCGAGCACCCGATCGCGGTCGCCAGTCTGATCTCCCAGGCGGGCCTCAACGATTCAATCCTCGCCGCCGCCTACCTCCACGACGTGGTCGAGAAAACCGAGGTCGAGCCCTCAGAGATCAGGGAGCGCTTCGGACCGGAGGTCGCAGAGGTGGTCGAGGCACTCACCGACGACGACTCGGTCGAGGGCTACGCCAAGCGCAAGCGGGCGCTGCGGCGTCAGGTGATCGACGCCGGCCGCGACTCCGTACTGATCTACGCCGCCGACCGGGTCGCCAACATGCGCGACTGGCGCAAGGTGGCGCCGGAGCACCGTGAGGAGGTCGGGGGGCGCCTCGGCACCACGCTGGAGGAGCGCCTCGAGCTCTGGGAAGAGGACCTCGACGACCTCACCGCCTACGACTCCGAGCTCCCCTTCGTTGCCGAGATGGAGCTGGAGCTCCGCGCCCTGCGCGCGGATGCCGCCGGACGGCGCCGCTAGCGCTCCGCCTCGCTCAGGTCGCGACGCCGGTAGAGCGGCAGTAGCGCCCAGAGCGTCACCAGGATGATCCCGGTGACAGACGTGTAAAAGACCGTCATCGTGCCCTGGAAGAGAATGTCGCTGATCAGCAGCACCGCCCCGGTGAGCGCAAGCGCGAGCACCGCCAACCCCGCGAGGTTGCGGTCGGCACGCTCGGCCGGCGTCTCGTCCCGGCGTGGTGACCCTCTCGGCGCCCCTCGTTTCTGCGAAGCCACCGGCCCGATCGATGACGCCTATGAGTGCTTGACGGCGATCGCCTCGATCTTGTGAGCGGCCGTCTCGGTCGAGTCGATCGCCCGCTCCAGCAGCCCGAAGATGTCCTTCCAGCGGATCACCACCATCGGGTCGATGCCGTTGGAGAAGAGCGACGCGAGGGCCTCGCGCCAGACCCGATCGCCCTCGTTCTCGAGCCGGTGGATCTCGACCCAGTAGTGCTCGAGGTCTGTGAACCCGCGCAGGTTGGTGAGCGCCCCGCTCACTTGCTCGCATGACTGGGCGAGGATGCTCGACAGGCTGTGGGCCTGGTCCATTGGGGCTTCGATCTTGAACAGGCCCATGAAGTCGGCGGCCTCCTCGATGTCGTCGACGATGTCGTCCAGCTGGGTGGCGAGGGCGTAGACGTCGGAGGCGTCCAGGGTGCGAACCGGCTCGGAGTTGAGGCGACGGACGATCTCCTGGGTGATCCGGTCGCCCTCCTGCTCGGCCTTGAGAATGTCCCGCGCGACCCCGGTCTCGTCGGGCCAGGTGTCGAACATGTGCTCGAGCAGCTGCGCGGCCCGGAGGATGTTGACGCCGGCCTCCGAGAGGAGCTCGAAATAGACCGCGTCCTTGGATATCACCGAGCGCAGCGCCACCGTTTGGCCAAGCTACCAGCCGACCGCCGCCCGCCGCTAGCCGGCGACCGGCGTCGCCTCCTCCGAGCGCGCTGCGTGCACCTTCATCAGCTCGCGCTGGAGGTTGCGGGGCTCGCTTCCGTTCGGGGTGCGCCGCGACCAGAGCCCGTCGGACTCGAGCCGCCAGGAGCTGGTGTTGTCGGCAAAGGAGCGATCGAGGACGTCGCCGAGCTGGTCCTTGAGCGCTTCGTCGGCAACCGGGGCGAGCAGCTCGACGCGCTTGTAGAGGTTGCGGGGCATCAGGTCGGCCGAGCCGATGAAGATCCGCTGTTCGTCCGGCCGCTCGAAGGAGAAGATCCGCGAGTGCTCGAGGAAGCGGTCGACGATCGAGACCACGCTGATGGTCTCTGAGACACCGGGGACGCCGGGACGCAGAGCGCAAATCCCGCGCACGTTGAGCTCGATCGGGACGCCCGCCTGCGAGGCGCGGTAGAGCGCCCTGATGCAGGGCGCATCGAGGAGCGAGTTCATCTTCATCCGGATTCGCGCCGGGCGCTCCGACGAGTGCGCTTCGATCGTCCGCTCGATCTCGGTGAGGATCCCCTCCTTCAGGTTGAAGGGCGCTACCAGGACCTTCCGATAGCCCTCCGGCCTCGCGTAGCCGGTCAGGTAGTTGAACATCTCGGCGATGTCCTCGCCGATCTCCGGGTCTGCGGTGAACAGGCCGATGTCGGTGTAGAGCCGGGCGGTCTTCGGGTTGTAGTTGCCGGTGCCGATGTGGATGTAGTGGCGAACACCGTCTCCCTCGCGGCGGGCGACGAGCACACACTTGACGTGGGTCTTCAGCCCAGGGATCCCGTAGACGACGTGAACGCCCGCCTCCTCCAGCGACTTCGCCCAGCGGATGTTGGCGCTCTCGTCGAAGCGCGCCTTCAGCTCCACCAGGCAGACCGCTTGCTTGCCGCGCTCCGAGGCCTCGATCAGCCCCGGCACCAGCGGCGAGTCGGCGCTGGTCCGGTAGACGGTCTGCTTGATCGCCAGCACGTCGGGGTCCTCGACCGCCTGGCGGACAAAGCGCTCGACCGAGCCCGCGAAGGAGTCGTAGGGATGGTGGACGAGGATGTCGCCCTTGCGCATCGCCGCCAGGACATCGACCTCGCGGTGGGTCTTCCCCTGCTGAAGCTGGGGCGGCGTCACCCCCTGCCAGGGCGGGTCGCGGAGCTCGCGGAAGCCGGGCACCGAGACCAGGTCCATGAGATCGTCGAGGCCAAGGAGGCCAGCCTCATCGTAGACCTGGCGCTGCTCGAGCTTCAGCGCCTCAACCAGCACCCCGCGGAGGCCGGGGTCCATGTCGGGAGCGACCTCGAGCCGGACGACCTCGCCGAAGCGGCGACGCCGGACCTCCTCCTCGACCGCCTGAAGGAGATCGTCGGCCTCGTCGGAGACGTCGTAGTCGGTGTCCCGGGTCACCCGGAAGAGCGAGTGGTGGACGATCTCCATCCCCGGGAAGAGGTCGTCGAGATTGGCGGCGATCACCTGCTCGAGCGGCACGAAGGTGAGCCCGTCGCCGATCGAGAGGAAGCGGCGGAGCAGCTCCTTCGGCACCTTCACCCTCGCGGTCACCTCCTCGTCCTTCTCGGGGTTGCGGAGGAGGACCGCGATGCTCAGCGAGAGGTTCGAGATGTAGGGGAACGGCCGGCCGCGGCCGATCACCAGCGGGGTGAGCGCCGGGAACACCTGCTGCTGGAAGAGCCGCTCGATCTCCTCGCGCTCCTCGGCGCTGGCGTCGCTGAGTGCGATCACCCGGATGCCATGCTAGGCCAGCGCTGGTCGGAGCTCGTCGGAGACACAGCGCCCCAGCCGCTCCCGCAGCTCCGCCACCCGGTCGCGAATCCGGTCGATCACCCCGCTCGGCGCCATCCCGTCCGCTCCCCGCGCGTCGATCTTGCCCTCGACCGACTCGTGCAACCCCGCAACCCGGACCATGAAGAACTCATCGAGGTTGTCCTCGTAGATCGCGCAGAACTTGACCCGCTCCAGTAGTGCGAGACGGGGATCCTCGGCCAGCTGCAGGACGCGGTCGTTGAAGTCGAGCCAGGAGAGCTCCCGGTTGAAGTAGAGAGAGCTGTCGGTGAAGTCCACCTCGCCACCGCGCTCCGGCGGGACGCCGGCGGTTACCGCCACCTGACCGTCGCCGGGATCCTCTCGTCCGCCTCCGGACGGCTGGTCGGTCGCTTCGGTGGATTTCTCAGCGGTCTCGTCGCTCATCGGCTTCTTGCCGCCCCCAGCCAGGCGTCTGATCAATGCTAGTGGCAGCTGGAAGGGCTGCAGCATCTTTTCCGTCAACGCTAGCCACGGGGCACCAGGTCGCTTGAGCACGGTCGAGCTCCCCAGGCAGAGCGCGGGGCTGTAGGCGTAGGCGGGGGCAACGAAGCCGCGCGGCTCGATTCCCGCCTCGGCGAGGATCTCCCTGCCCCGGCCGACGGATCGCGACCGCGACGTTGTTCACGCGAACCTAGGCGGCGTGGAGCATGCGGGCGTCGGCCTGATCCTTGACCGCGGGAGACTCGAGCAGCGCCGCATAGCCGTCGGCGAGCTGGCCGATCGCCGCCTCCCAGGTCCGGGAGCGGGCTGCGGCAATCGCCTGGCGGCCGAGCTTCGCCCGCCAAGCGGGGGCGTCGGCCATCTGGAGGACGGCGGCGGCGAGCATCTCGGGGTCGGGCTCGCAGAGGCGCCCGGTCTCCCCGTCGATCACGATCGAGGTCGGACCGCCCTCGGCGACGGCCACGACCGGAACCCCGCTGGCGCCGGCCTCGACCAGGACCTGGCCGAAGGTGTCGGTGCGGCTGCAGAAGAGGAAGATGTCGGCGCTCGCGTAGGCGCGCGGCAGGTCATCGCCCCCGAGCCAGCCGAGGAAGGTCGCTGAGTCTCCGAGCCGCTCGCGCAGCACCTCCTCCTCGGGCCCGCCGCCCGCCAACAGCAGGTGCAACCTTGGGTCGGCCTCGCGGGCGCGGAGGAAGGAATCGGCGACCAGGTCGATCCCCTTCTCCTCCGTCAGGCGGCCCGCGTAGAGCACCTTGACCTCGCCAGGGTTTGTGCGAGGGCGCTCCGTAGATGCGAGGGCGCTCCGATCAGGAGCGACCCGTTCGATGTTGGAGGAGCGACCCGAGTAATGAGGGTCGCGGAGGGCCGGGTCGAAGCGGGAGGTGTCGACCCCGCGGCCCCAGCGGCCGATCCGGTCGCGCTCGACGCCGAGGCGGGCGAGGGACTCGTCGCTCGCCGGGCTCGGGGAGAGCACCCGGCCGCACTGGCGGTAGAAGAGCGAGAGCGCCATGTCCATGCCCCGCTCGAGCAGGTCCGAGGCTGAGCGCATCCCCGCGTAGGCGCCGAGCTCGGTGTGCCAGCTGCCGAGCAGCGGCAGCTCCATGATCCGGGCGATCAGCGTCGCGACCACGCCGGCCGGGCCGGGGGCGGTGACGTGGACGAGGTCGAAGCGGCCCTCGGCGAGCACCTCGACCATCCCCGGGAGGCTGGGGACCCCGATCTCGAGCCCGGCGTAGAAGGGGATCTCGACCTCGGCGACCGCGGGGAGGCGCCGGTCGACGTCGCGGTCGGTTCCGATCACCTCGACCTCGTAGCCGGGAACGCCGAGCTCGCGGATCCGCTCGATCGTGTGGCTGACTCCGTGGACGCCGCCGATCGCGTCCGCGATCAGCGCGATTCGCCGCGGGCCCTCGACCGGATTGAGCTTCGCCTTCTCCTTCCCCAAAAAGGCCGCGGCCGGCGCATACGGAATCGCCGGGATCGCGGCTCGAAAGAGGTCACGGCCGGTCTCCACCGCGCGAGCGGCGAGATCTCTGTCATCGCCCTCGCTTCCGAAGCGCTCGACCGTCCGCTCGACCACCTCGCGCAGCCGACGCTCGTGGGCGCGGCGGGCGCGGCGGGCGAGCTCGGCATGGCTGAACTCGTCGTCCTGCATGTAGTCGACCAGGGCGCGGCCGCGCATCTCCAGGCCGACCGCGTCGACGAAGGCATCGAGCAGGGCGCGGGCGTCCTCGGGCCCGAGGTCACCGGCGACCGTCCCCTTGCGGACGTTGCCCTCGCTCATCACCCGCTCGGCCATCTTCAGGACCGCGTCTGGATCCACCTCATCTCGCATGTCCTCGGCTTCGCCTGCGGGCATACGAGGTCCTTGCATCAGGGCTGCGCCGTTGGCGCCGGCGTCCTTGAGCAATAGCGCCCGGGTCGAGAGGGCCATCGCCGCGTGCGCCCACTTCGCGGCGCTCCCCTGCTCGCCGCGGGCCTCGGCGCGGCCCTCGCGGACGTACGCTAGAAACTCTTCCGGCGTGGCCGCGGGCGGGGTCTCGGTGAACGTCCGCCCGATGTCCACGCCGGCATGATCGTCGGAGCCCCCGGTGCCGGTCCCGCCGTGGGTCTCGATGTAGATCGCGGCGGGCATGTTGAGCTCGCGGGCCCGGGAGCCGTTGCGGGTCTCCCAGACCGGGAAGAGCTCGGCAAGGCGGCGGCGGTGCGCCGGGGTCAGCGGCACCTCGACGGCATAGAAGGGATGTGCCAGGGAGCAGGCAATCTCATGGGAGTGCAGGTACTCGGCGCAGGCCTCGAGATCGCGAGCGTTCTCCTGCAGCCAGCCGTGATCGTCGGGGGTGATCCCGAAGCAGAGCAGATGCACGGCCTGGGGCTCGCCCCGGAACCAGGTTGTGAGCTCCTCGGAGATGAAGACATCCAGGCGCTCGGCGATCTCGAGGCAGCCTGCGATCGTGTCGTGATCGGTGATCGTCACGAACTCCATCCCGCGCCGTTTGGCGAGCTCGTAGACCTCCTCCGGAGGCGTCGCGCACTCAGGAAGTCCGAGGCTTCGCTGGATCCCCAGCTTCGAGATCTCCGAGGCGGTCGAGTGACAATGCATGTCCACCCGGCTGGTGGCAATCGGGTTCATGTCGTCTCCCGTTCCATTGGCTCCCTTACATCACTAAGGGTGTGCGAATGCAGGGGAATTCCCGTTACGCGGTGGTCAACTCCACGTAAAGAGGTCGTGAAGTGGCTCGCTGCCAGACTTCCGCGATTGCCGTGATGTCCGGGAGAGGAACGCAGGATGCGCTCGCGCTCGCCCGCGGCCCGCTCGGTCTTTCGCTCGGTGCTGCCGGCACCTTAGTGCTGAACGTCACAAGAGACGACAAGGTCCTGATCCCGGCGCTCGAGCTCTGGGCCTGCCCCGGCACCGCCCGGGACCAGCTGATCACCCTGACCGAGGGCGTCCTCCCGCACGAGGAGCGCGGACCGGCGGAGCCGCTCGAGATCGCCGCCGTTCACCGGACCGGCGAGACGATCGAGCTCGAGGCGAGCGCGGCCTGCGCCCCCCGGGTCGCCGCCCGGATCTCGACCCCGGCACCCGACCGGGCGCTGATCGAGCTCGAGCCCCTGGAAGGCCGGCCCCTCCGCCTCGGTGCCCGCTGGCCGCTCGCCGATGGAGAGAGCCTCACCGGCCTCGGGGCGAGGCACGGCCTCGACTTCGATCAGCGTGGCCGCCTGGTGGCCCTCGGAGCCGACCGGCGCTACACCGGCCCCGACTGCCCGCCCGAGTTTCTCGAGGACGGAGGCATTCCCCAGGGCGACTACGCCCCGGTGCCCTGGCTGCTCTCCTCGGCGGGCTGGTCCGCGTGGCTCGAGACCTCGGGCCCCGGGGTCGAGGCCGACCTGCGCGAGGACCGCGCCTCGCTCTCGCTCAGGGTGGCCGCCGGGCCGCTACGCCTCCACCTCTTCTGCCACCCGACCCCGGCTGCGCGCCTCCGGGCCTTCGTCTGTGAGACAGGGCGGCCTGCGCTGCTCCCGGAGTGGGCCTACGGGCACTGGAAGAGCCGGGACGTTTACGAGCACCAGGAGGACGTCGAGGACGACTGGCGCGGCTACCGCGAGAACGACCTGCCGCTCGACGCGGTCGTCATCGACTCCCCCTGGGAGACCCAGTACAACACCTGGCGCTTCAACCCCCACCAGTTCCCCGACGCGCCCGGGCTGGTCCGGGGGATGCGCGACGACGGGGTGCGGACCGTGGTCTGGGTGACCCCATGGGTCAACCTCGAATCGATTGACGGCCAGCGCCCGCCCGACCCCGCCTCGGAGAAGCTCCATCGCGAGCCCGCCGACAACTACGCCGAGGGCGCCGAGGGGGGGCACTACGTCCGCGCCGCCGACGGCGAGCCCTACGTCGGGCGCTGGTGGATGGGGACGGGCTCAATCGTCGACTTCACCTCGGAGGCGGCCCGGGAGTGGTGGCGGCGGCTGGCCCGGAACGTGTTCGAGCTCGGGGTCGAGGGGGTGAAGGCGGACGCCGGCGAGGGCTACTACTTCCCCCCGGACTCGCTGCTCGCCGACGGCCGCAACGGCGCCGAGGTCGCCTGGGAGTATGGGCGGCTCTACCGCGAGACCACCCAGGCGGCCCTCGACGCGGTCCACGGCGAGGGCCGGGGGGTCGTCTTCGGGCGCTCGGGCTGGACCGGCCAGCAGGCGGTGGGGGTGCTTTGGGGCGGGGACCAGGCCTCCGACTTCTGGTCGATGCGGGCCCTGGTCGCCTCCCTGCTGACCGCCGCCGCCAGCGGCTTCTCCAACCTCTCGCACGACGTCGGCGGCTACCTGGGCAGGCGGCTGGCGGAGCGCTGCGAGCCCGAGCTCCTGGTCCGCTGGGCCCAGCTCGGTGCCCTCTCTCCTCTGATGCAGGCCCACGGCCGCTTTCAGCAGGAGGCTTGGACCTACGACCAGCACGTTCTCGACCTCTACCGGGAGGCGGTAGTCCTCCACGAACGGCTCGTCCCCTATATCCGCGCCGCGTCAGCGACCGCGCGGCGCAGCGGGCTGCCGATCATGCGACCGCTCTGCCTCGCCGATCCCGGCGACCTCGAGGGCTGGGCGATCGCCGACAGCTTCCTCCTCGGACCGGCGCTCTGGGTGGCGCCGGTGCTCGACGAGGGCACAGAGGAACGGCGGACCTACCTGCCGCGGGGGGAGTGGATCAGCTGGTGGAGCGGCGAGCGACTTGAGGGCGGGCGGTGGATCGAGGCGGAGGCCCCTCTTGAGAGGATCCCGCTTTGGGTGCGAGCCGGATCGATCGTCGCGACCTATCCCGAACCCGAGGTCGCCCGGGGGCTCGGCGAGGACGACCGGGGCCGGGCGCTGGAGGCGACGCTCTGGGGCGAGCCGCGGCTCGGCCACACCGCCGCCCGGCTCGCCGATGGCACCCGGATCAGTTGGAGGGGCGGCGGGTGGTCCGTCGAGCCCGAGCGCCCGGTCGCCTTCGAGCAGCGCTGAGGCGGGCGCGCTCCTTCACCTTCTCGGCGCGCTCGGCGCGAGCCGCGGCCTCCTGACGGGCCCGCTCCGCGGCCTCCAGCCGCTCCTGCGCCTTCGCGGCCTGCTTGGCCGCCCGCCGGGCCTCCCGAGCACGCTCCAGCTGCTTCTCGACCGAACGCTCGAGGCGCGGCCAGGTGCCGGTCTCCTCCTGACGGCGCCAGAAGGCGGCGAAGCGGTCGGAGAGCAGCTGGCGCCGCGCCTCCAGGTAGACGGCGAGCACGTCGAGCCCGCGATAGGCGGTGCGATGGGGCGACTGGGCGGCCAGGCGAGGGTCGAGATCGGGAGTCTCCCCGGCCTTCCTTCGAACGACCGTCGCGTCGGCCTGCTGAAGCTCCTTCAGGTGGCGGCGGACGCGCGGCAGCATCACGTCGCAGTCGTGGATCTCGCCGAGGATGTCCTGAAGGTCGCGGGCGCGGCGGCGGGCGGTGTCGGCCGGGCGCCCGAAGCAGAAGCCGGTCGCCTCGAGCACGTAGCGCAGCCGCTTCGCGGCGATCCGCATGTTGTGCTGGTCCTTCACCTTGCCCTCGAGGGCCTTGGGGGCGAAGGAGAGCATCTCGTCGAGGCGCACCTGGATGATCCGGGCGGCGTTCTCGCCGAGCGCCCGGCTCGGGTCGAGCTTCTTCACCGGGCGGGCCTTCAAGCCTCCACCTCCTGCGCCGAGGCGACCAGCTCGTTGAGGCTCTCCTTCAGAGCGGTCAGGTTCTGCTCCTCGACCAACGGGGCGAGCGCCAGGTTGGCCTCGGCCTGCTCGTCGCGGAGGCGCTCGATCAAGGAGGAGACCCCGCGACGGTCCGGCGCCGCCATCTGGTCGTTGAAGCCGTGCATCGCGGCGATCGCCACGTCCCGGTCGCGGCGCTCGCCGAGGCCGTCGGCGAGCCTCTTCACCTCACGCAGTGTCTGCGCGTAGGGCTTCCTCGGGAAGCAGGGCTCGAACACCTCGAGGGCGGCGCGGAGCCGCCTAGTGGCCACCCGCATGTCGTGGACGCGCTCGATGTCGCCGGTGTCGAGCACGCCTCGAGCGTGGTCGGAGAGCTCGCCGGAGCGGACGGAGACGATCTTGGCGGCCGCCCCGGCATAGCTGTCGTCGGCGGAGAGATCGTTGATCGGCTTCGGCTTCGCCACGGCCCTTAACCCTAACGGCCGCTGTTGTGGGTTAGCTACGATCGCTTGCGAGGACGCTGAGCTCGCATTCCACACTCGCGGTCGAGGCTTCGGGCCTCGAGAAGTCCTTCAGCGAAACCCGCGCCGTCGACGGGGTCGACCTCGCCGTTCGCCGCGGCTCCGTCTACGGCGTGCTCGGCCCGAACGGCGCCGGCAAGACAACGACGATCCGGATGCTTGCGACCTTGCTGCGCCCCGATGCGGGCACGGCGCGGGTGCTCGGGCACGACATCGTCGACGAGGCCGACGAGGTACGGAGCGCGGTCAGCCTCACCGGTCAGCTCGCGTCGGTCGACGAGGAGATGACCGGGCGAGAGAACCTGGTCCTGATCGCCCGCCTGCTGGGCCTGAGGCGAGCCACGGCGAAGGAGCGGGCGGCGGAGCTGCTCGAGGCGTTCGGTCTCGCCGAGGCCGCCGGGCGGCTGGTCAAGAACTACTCCGGCGGGATGCGCCGCCGGCTCGACATCGCCGCCAGCATCGTTGTCACCCCCGAGCTGATGTTCCTCGACGAGCCGACGACCGGGCTCGACCCGCGGTCCCGCAACCAGGTCTGGGACATCATCCGGGCGCTGGTCGCGGAGGGAACCACGATCCTGCTCTGCACCCAATACCTCGATGAGGCCGACCAGCTCGCTGATGGGATCGCCGTGATCGACCACGGCAGGGTGATCGCCGAGGGGACCCCCGCCCAGCTCAAGGCCTCGGTCGGGTCCGGTGCCCTCCACGTCCGGCTGCTCGACCCCGAGCAGCGGCCCGAGGCCGAGCGGGTGCTGGACCGGGAGCTCGAGGGCATCTACCTGGAGCCCGACCCGGCGGCGCTTTCGGCTCAGTGCGCGGACGTGGACCGGGCCGCGGAAGCCGTCGCCCTGCTCGCTCGGTCGGGGATCACGGTCGCCGGCTTCTCGCTCGGCCAGCCGAGCCTCGACGAGGTGTTCCTCGCCCTCACCGGACACCCGGCCGAGGAGGAAACGCCCGAGGAAGCGATCGAGGAAGAGCAGGCCGCATGAGTACGCCCCCGACCACCCGACCGCTCGCCGAGTCCGGCGCCGAGGACGTTGCCCTGCGCAAGGCTCTGTCCTCGACTCCGCGCCCGCCGCGCACGAGCGCCGCGTCGGCGGCGCTGATTTTGGCTGGCGCGGAATGCTGAAGGTCAAGCACGTCCCCGAGCAGCTCGTCGACGTCACGATCACGCCGGTGCTGTTCGTCCTGATGTTCACCTACATCTTCGGCGGGGCCATCTCGGGCTCGACGGCGGAGTACCTCGACTACCTGCTCCCGGGGATCCTCGTCATGTCGGTGCTCTTCAACACCGTGTACTCGGGGGTCGCCCTCAACACCGAGCTCACGAGGGGCGTGGTGGACCGCGTCCGCACGCTGCCCATCTGGCGCCCGGCCCCGCTGCTCGGGGCGCTGCTGGGCGACAGCGTGCGGTACCTGGTGGGCGGCACGGTGATCATCGTGGTGGGGGTCGTCCTCGGGTACCGGCCCGACGCCGGGGTGCCGGGAGCGGCCGCCGCCCTCGGGCTGGTGGTGCTGTTCGCCTTCGGGCTGTCGTGGGTCTTCACCACCCTGGGCCTGCTGCTGCGATCGCCCAACGCGGTCATGAACGCCGGTTTCATGGGTGTCTTCCCGCTCACCTTCCTCTCCAACGTGTTCGTCGACCCGACGACGCTGCCCGGCTGGCTGGAGGCCTTCGTGGACGTGAACCCCATCTCGATCCTCGCCACCGCGGCCCGCGACCTGATGGAGGGCGAGCCCGACGCCGGGCGCATCGCCGTCGTGCTGGCGGTGGCGGCCGGGATCGCCGCCGTGTTCGCGCCCATCACCGCCCGCCTCTACCGCCGCAGCTAGGAGCGGGAGTCAGGCCCGGACCTGTTACCTTCCGGGCGTGCGGGTGGTGCTGCTCGGAAAGGGGGATCCGGGAAGTCCACCCTTGCCGGCCTGCTGGCCACCAGCGGCGCCGGGCCGAGTCACCGAGGACCCAGCTGGCCGCGAGCACGACGGCGTTGCCCACCATCGTGTCCGTCTGGGGCCGGTCCCCGGTGGCGGCCGTGATGCCCACCATGCCGGCGACCAGGACGGCCACCGCCCCGGCGCATCGTCCCCGGGGTGTACGCCCGGGGGTGGACCCGGGCCCTCGGCGTCCCCCCGTTCAGGCCGGGTCGCGCCAGGAGCGGGAGGCGGCCGCCACGGCGCCGGCCGTGACCCACCACCACCGGCCGGCATGTGGACCGCCCACGGCCGGCAGGAAGGTGAGGCGCAGGCCGGCCGCGCTGGTGGACAGCATCAGCAGCACGGCCCCGCCCGCCGCCGCGAAGCCG
>JBOGZE010000370.1:0-3813 GCA_050697055.1 Solirubrobacterales bacterium | reverse complement strand
GACCCCCTCAAACAACGTGCCGCTGCCCGGCGACCCGGCCGGCGGCTCGGGTGCTGATCAGGAAGAGGTCGTGGCGGGTCGCTCGCGCGGCGAGCAGAACGCCGACGGGAGCTACCAGCCCTTCCAGCGACAGGGGGGCGCCCGGAGGCGCCCCCCCGTCGCGTTCCGCCCAGGCGGCTGGCAGGCTGAGCGCCGTGGAAGAGCCGGGATGGCGCTCCGCGCCTCGAACCGCCGCGCAGCGCCGCCGGCGGCGGGCGACCGCCCGCCGAGCGCGGCTTCGCTCCCCGGGCCAGCTCTGGGGCCGGCGCACGATCCTCGTGGGGCTCGCCGTGATCGCGCTGGCCGTCGTCGGCTCCCTCAGCCTCCTGGCGGACGACGGCGGCAACCAGTCGCCAGTGGAGGAAGGAGTCGACGAGGAGCAGTCCGAGCTGGGCGAGTCGCTCGACGACGCCAACAGCGGCATCTCGGTGAACTGGCCGAGCGACTGGAACAAGCTGGAGAAGGGCGGGGTATTCGGCTTTCAGAGCCCCGACAAGATGGTTCTGGTGGCGATCTCCGCCCCCGCCGACGCCGCCGCTGCCGACCAGCTGCGCAAGGACGCGATCGCCTCGACCGCCGCCGAGTACCAGAACCCGTTGGCCCGCCCGGGCAAGGGCCGCTCGATCGGGGGACTGCGCTCCGAGGGCGCTGCGATCAGCGGCAAGGGCGCCTCTGGGCAGAGCGCGACCCTGGTCGCGGTTGCCGCGGGCAAGCGGAAGGCCTATCTGCTGGAGGTCTACACCGCCGCCGACGCTCCCTCGGAGCGCCTGGTCGACGCTCAGCTGATCGTCAACTCGCTCCAGCTGAGCAAGTAGCGACCCGTTTCTAGAGGCCGGTGTTCTCGACCACCGTCGCCACCCCCTGGCCGACCCCGACGCAGAGCGTCGCCAGTCCGTAGCGCGCTCCGCGGCGCCGCATCTCCCAGACCAGCGAGGTCATCAGCCGTGCCCCCGAGCAGCCGAGCGGATGGCCGAGTGCGATCGCGCCGCCATTGACGTTGAGGCGCTCCTCGTCGATTCCCAGCTCGCCGGCGCTTGCCAGCACCTGGGAGGCGAACGCCTCGTTCAGTTCGATCAGCTCGATCTCGCCCAGCTCGAGGCCGGCGGCGGCGAGCGCATTGCGGGTGGCCGGCACCGGACCGGTCCCCATTAGGGCCGGGTCGACCCCCGCCACCCCGATCGAAACGACCCGGGCAAGCGGTTCACGGCCGAGCTCATCGGCGGTCTCCTCGCTCGCCATCAGCAGGCAGGCGGCGCCATCGTTGAGGGTGGAGGAGTTGCCCGCGGTGACGGTGCCGCCATCGCGGAATGCGGGCCGCAGCTGGGCCAGCTTCTCCATCGAGGTGTCCTCACGCGGTCCCTCGTCGACGCTCACGGTCACCCGATCCTCGCCCCGGCGCCTCGGCGGCACCTCCACAGGCACGATCTGCTCGGAGAAGCGACCCTCCTTGGTCGCCGCCACCGCTCGCCGGTGGCTCTGGAGGGCGAAGCGGTCCTGCTCCTCGCGGCTGATCCCGTAGCGCTCCGCGACGTTCTCCCCCGTCTCGCCCATCGACTCGGTCGAGTGGAGCTCCTCCATCCGCGGGTTGATCATCCGCCAGCCAAGGGTGGTGTCGTAGAGCGTCTGCTCACCTCGCGCCAGTCCCCGCTCCGGCTTCGGCATCACCCAGGGTGCCCGGCTCATCGATTCGACCCCGCCGGCCAGGTAGAGGTCCCCCTCGCCGAGGCGAAGCGCCCGGGAGACCTGGTTGACCGCCTCCAGCCCCGAGGCGCAGAGGCGGTTGACGGTCACCCCGGGGGTCTCGACCGGCAGGCCCGCCAGTAGCGCCGCCATCCTGGCGACGTCGCGATTGTCCTCCCCCGACTGGTTGGCGGCGCCCATGTAGACGTCGTCGATCCGCTCGGGGTCGAGGCCGTTGCGCTCGACCACGGCACCGATCACCCTTGCGGCGAGGTCGTCCGGGCGCACCCCGGAGAGGGCGCCGCGATAGCCGCCCATCGGGGTCCGCAGGGCATCGACGATCACCGCCTCGGGCACGAGCATGACTGTACCCTCGGGGAGGGGCATGACCACCATCGCGCTCACCCTGGCGTTGCTCGTCGTCCTCTTCCTGCTGATGGTGCTGACGGCGCGGATGTCACGCGATCACTCGGTCGCCGACCTCCTCGATTGGAAGCCGACCCGCTCTCCCGAGGTCGAGGCCCAGAACGAGATCGACGACGTCCAGCAGATGATCGACGCCCAGAACGAGCTCCGGCGCAAGCGCGGCGCCAAGGAGATCACCGAGGAGGACGTCCAGCGCCAGGCGCGCGAGGACCAGGCAATCAGGGCCCGCGGGCGCGGGCCCTTCACCCAGGGCGGGCGCGAGGACGACGACGAGAGCTAGTGGCCAGGGCGCTGATCGTCGGCTGCGGCTGCCATGGCCGGGAGCTGGGTGTCCGCCTCCGCGAGCGTGGGTGGGAGGTGCGCGGGACCAGCCGCGGGGCGGAGGGGACGGCGGCGATCGAGGCCGCCGGGCTGGAGGCGGCGGTTGCCGATCCGAACAGGCCGGGCACCGTGCTCGAGCTCTGCGGCGATGTCACCGTGGTCGTCTGGCTGCTTGGATCGGTGCGGGGTGAGGCGGAGCTGGTTGCCGCGATCCACGGGCCCCGGCTGGAGCGGCTTCTGGAGAAGCTGGTCGACACCCCGGTTCGCGGCTTTGCCTATGAGGCTGCCGGGCCGACCGATGAGCCCCATCTGCGCCGCGGCCGCGAGATCGTCGAGCGCGCCGGCGAGACCTGGCGCATACCGGTCGTGGCGCTGGACGAGGAACGCGAGGCCGACGGGTGGGCGGGGCGTTGCGCGGCCGCGATCAGCGGGTTGGTCGGCGCTTAGGGCGCGGCTCTTACGGCGCGGTCTTGGCGCTGGTCTGGACGACGCAGGAACTGTCGGCGGGCGGGGGATAGACGTTTCCCGGCTCGCCGCATGGCCCGGAGGGGCTGCGGGTGGGCTTCTGCTGAGCATCCGCGGCCGACCAGGGTGCCTTGTCGGGGTAGCTCTCCGGCGCCGTGTCGAAGGCGGCAACCGCCAGAGTCCAGCCGCCGAGCACGATGACGATCACGGCCGCGACGATCCCGAAGAACATCATCTGGCTCCGCCGCGAGGGCCCGTATGAATGGCCGACCACCTGCCGGCGCTTGTCCTGGCCCATCGCGTCGACCCTGGAGGGCTCTGCCTCCCTCTCGCACTCGTCGACGGCGTCGGAGTCGCGGTCGGTCTCTGGCTCGACCAGCCACTCGCTGGCCTGGTCGGACTGCGGCTTGGCGCCCGATCTCCTCCGCTCCGCCATCGACGTCTACCTTACCGCCGGGCCTACCTACTTTTCTACCGACAACATCCTCGCTCTGCGTCGGGAGGAGTAGAGTCTGGCCACGGGAGTGAATAGGTAAAATCTGATCAGGATTAGAGAATTAGGAAAGGCGAGAGGAAATGGCTGACTACGCGAACGACGTCCTGGTCGAGACCGACTGGGTAGCCGAGCATCTCGACGACGACGACATCCGGATCGTCGAAGTCGTCGAGAATCCGGCCCTCTATGCCGAGGCCCACATCCCGGGCGCGATCGGCTTCGACTGGAAGGCTGACCTGCAGGACCAGGTGAAGCGCGACTTCCTCGGACCGGAGGAGTTCGGCGAGCTGATGGGCAGCCGCGGGATCTCGAACGACCACACCGTGTTGCTCTACGGCGACCGCAACAACTGGTTCGCCGCCTACACCTACTGGTACTTCCGCTAC
>JBOGZE010000369.1:0-7216 GCA_050697055.1 Solirubrobacterales bacterium | reverse complement strand
ACCCGGGCGAGATCATTCGAACGATCTGCGACCTGGTGAACGGACCGGTGTCGGCCGAGGTGGTCTCCGAGGAAGCAGGCGGCATGGTCGACGAGGGCCGCGCCCTGCGCGAGCTTCACGAGCACGTCACGGTCAAGGTGCCCTTCTGCAAGGAGGGGCTGGCGGCCACCAGCGAGCTCACCGCCGACGGCATCCTGGTCAACATGACCCTGGTCTTCTCGGCCAACCAGGCGTTGCTGGCGGCCGCCGCGGGTGCCACCTACGTCTCCTGCTTCATGGGGCGGCTGGACGACATCTCGGTCGATTCCGGCCAGGTCGTCGCCGAGATCGTCGAGTGCTTCCACGCCGGCGGGGTGACCTCCCAGATCATCGCCGCCTCGATCCGCCACCCCGAGCACATGATCACCGCCACCCAGCTCGGCTGCGAGATCGCCACCACGCCCGCCAAGGTCCTTCGCCAGATGCTCGAGCACCCGCTGACCACGGCGGGCGCGGAGAAGTTCAAGCGGGACTGGGAGACCCGGCCCGAGTTCGGGGAGTGGCTGAGGGCGCTGACCGAGAAGCGCCTCCAGGCCGCCAAGTAGCCCACCGGATATCTGGCAGCATCCTGCGCTCGATGGCGTTGACGGATCTCCACCTGGCTGACCTGCATGAGCGGGCGCGCGAGCTCGAGGTGCCCCGCTACCGGATGCTGACGCGCGATCAGCTGGTGGAGGCGATCGAGGAGGCGGGTGGCGATGAAGGGAGAACGGCACCCGACGAAGAGCGCCCGGCAGGGGATGACGACGAGGAGCGTCGCGGAGGTCGCCGCAGTGAGCGGCGTCCGCCGCCCGAGGAAGAGGTCGAGACCGAGGAGGTGACCGGAGTCCTCGACCGGATGCCGCAGGGGTATGGCTTCCTGCGGCTCAGCGGCCTGCACTCGGCCGAGGGCGATGTCTACGTCTCCGCCTCCCAGATCCGCCGCTGCGAGTTGCGCCCCGGCGACGAGGTCAGCGGACCGGCCAGGGAGCCGCGCCGGGGGGAGCACCACCGGGCGCTGGTCCGGGTCGCCTCGGTCAACGGGCAGGAGCCCGAGGGGGAGCGCTCGGAGTTCGAGGACCTGACCCCGGTGCAGCCACACCGGCGGCTGCTAACGGCTGAGGCTGACGCCGACCCTCTCGTCCGCGCCGTCGACCTGCTGGCGCCGCTCGCCCTCGGGGAGCGGATCCTGGTCCTGGCGGAGCCCCGCTCCGGTCGCACCACCCTGCTGCGGGCCCTCGCCCGCGCCTTCATGAAACGGGTCGCTCCTCGGCCTCGCCTCGGAGCGCCCTCGCATCCCGGCGCCCGCCTCCTGATCCTGCTCGCCGACGAGCGCCCCGAAGAGGTCACCGAGTGGGAGCGCGCCCTGCCCGAGGCCGAGGTGATCGCCGCTCCGGCGGACACCGAGCCCCGCGATCAGGTTCGGGCCGCCGAGCTGGCGATCGGCCACGCCAAGCGCCGCGCCGAGGCTGGAGAGGATGTGGTCGTGATCATCGACTCGCTCTCCCGCCTGGCGCTCGGCTACCGCGACACCTCCCGGGTGAAGCGCATCTTCGGCGCCGGCCGGGCGCTCGAGGGGGAGGAGAGCGGCTCGCTGACGGTGATCGCCACGGTGCTCGAGGACGACGAGAAGGGGGCGGAGGTGAGATCCGCCCTGGAGACCACCGAGAACGTCCTCATCCGGCTCGACGCGGGCCTCGCGGCGCAGGGGATCATCCCCTCGCTGCGGGTCGCGGACACCCGTGCCTCGGGCGAGGAGCAGCTGCGCGACGGCAAGGAGATGATCGAGGCCCGTGGGCTCCGGGCCGAGCTCGAGCAGATGGACCCGGCCGAGGCGGCGCGGACGCTGGGCAAGCGCGTCGGGGCCTAGATCAACTCCGGCGCGCTACCTGCAGGGTCGCAACGCGCGAAAGTGCGGAGGTCGCGCGCCTACGCTCTATCGCGGCCGGCGTAGGCGACCCCGGACCAGGACGGCTCTGCGGAGAGCTCGATCAGCTCTGAGTCGCGGTCAGGCTGCACGTAGCCGAAGGTCTGGTTCGATTCGTCGAAGACGATGTCGAGCTCGCCTTCCTTCACCCGCTGGTCGAGCCAGGCGCCGCGGAAGACGAGCCGCCTCAGCCAGTGCACGAGGCTCTTGGTGGAGGGGCCGACGAGCTCGTCCCAGTTCTCGTTGACGTGCTCGCCGAGGCGGGAGCAGGGCTCGCGGATCTCGCCGTTCACCGCCAGCTCCAGCAGGTCCGCGAGCTCGTGCTCGTCGAGGCCCTGGTGGACGAAGTCGAGCTTCACCGCCGCCTGCTCGACCCGCTGGGCGAAGTCGCGCTCATTGAACGAGAAGCGGAGCTCACCGTACTCGAGCACGTAGTCCGAGCCCGATTCGTAGTTTCCTCTGCGTGCTGTCTCGTCCACGAAGTTCCTCTCCGCCCCGTCCTCCAACTGTGGGGCGGAAGCGGTGAGCGCAATCTTGGCGCATGAGCGGTGCTCTCGCCAGTGATGATCGGGGCCTGAACGTCCATTTGCAGCTGAAGGAGTTGGGCGATCCGCATGGACGGTTGCGCCTCCGCCGCCGGAGATTGGTAGGGCTCACCCGGTCGCTTCGGACGCCCCCGAGGGCTCGCGAAAGGCGCAGCCGGCGAGGTGGTCGTTGACCAGCCCGCCCGCCTGCATCAGCGCGTAGGCGGTGGTGGGGCCGACGAAGACGAACCCGCGCCGCTTCAGCTCCCTCGCCATCGCCTTCGACTCGGCCGTAGCCGACTCGAGGTCGTGGCCGGAGCGCGGCACCGATCGCGAGCCAGGTTCGGGGGCGAACGACCAGATCAACTCGTCAAACATTTCCCCGTCGGCTTGCATCGCCCGCGTCGCCCGGGCGTTGGTGATCGCCGCCTCGATCTTCTTCCGGTTGCGGACGATTCCGGCGTCGCCGAACAGCCGCGCGACCTCCTTGTGGTCGTAGTCGGCGACGCGCTCGACCTCGAACCCATCGAACGCCCGCCGGAAGTTCTCCCGCTTGCGGAGAATCGTCAGCCAAGAGAGCCCCGACTGGAACGCCTCCAGGGTCAGCCTCTCGAACAGCGCCACGTCGCCATGCAGTGGCCGGCCCCACTCCTCGTCGTGGTAGGCGAGGTAGTCCTCCGTACCGAGGCACCACCAGCAGCGCTCCCGCCCGTCGGGACCAGCCTCGACACCCATCGGGCGCTCGCTCACGGCTGGTACGGCGACGCTTCTCCCCAGCCCCACTTCGGCACCGGCGCCTTGGGCGGAACCTCTGCGCCCGGCTGGGAGTTGTGGAGAGCGAGCCGGGTTCCCCACTCGACATAGGCGATGAAGGCCGAGCGAAACTCGGGATCGTCGGGGAGGCCTGCGTCGTCGGCGGCCTCGCTCATCAGGGTCGCGAACCGGAGGCGCTGCTCCGGGGTGATCCCGAGGTCGCGGTGCTTGCCGGCCATCCGCGGGTAGCCCCCCAGGTGCTCCGTGTAGTCGGCGGGCCCGCCGAAGACCTCGCACCACCAGAGGGTCACGTGGTCGCGGTGCTCGCGGCTCACCCCGCCCGGGAACAGGGGCGAGAGCAGCTCGTCGCGCTCGACCCGGTCATAGAAGGCTTCGATCAGCCGCTCGAACGCCTCGCGCCCGCCCGCCCACTCATACAGCGTCGGAGTCTTCGACTCGGCCATCCGCCGAAGTTAGCGCTGCCGTAGCCCTCATGGGGGAGAAGGCGCTTCAGAAGTAACTCAGAAGCCCCGTTGGAGAGATTTCGCGACATGCCACGGGCGACCCTGCTCGGCTTTGACGTGCCCATTGCCACCACGGGCCGAAGCCGCCTCCTGGGGTTGGCCCTCCTCGACCGGGCGGAGGCCGGCGATGGCCTCCTGATCCGCCGCTGCAGAAGCGTCCACACCTTCGGCATGCGTTTTCACCTCGACCTCATCTTCCTCGACACCGACGATCGAGCGATCGAGGTCCGCCGTGAGGTGCCGCCCCGCCGACTGGTGCGCTGTCCGGCGGCCGACTCGGTGCTGGAGCTTCCCGCGCCGGCAAGACCGACGCCCTAGGTTTCTCCAAGTGAACAGCCAGCTTGCGCTACGGGTTCCCGAGCCGGAGGACCACGGCTGGGTGCTCGAGAGCCACGGGCTCGTCTACCGCGATCAGCGCGACTGGGACGCCCCGGGGTTCATGGCCCTGGTGGCGAGGGTGATCGCCGACTTCATGGCCGATCACGACCCCGCGCGCGAGCGCGCCTGGATCGCCGAGCTGGGTGGTGAGCGGGTCGGCTCGATCTACTGCACCCGCCGCTTCCGAGACGTCGCCCAGCTTCGCCTGCTGCTTGTGGTGCCGTGGGCGCAGGGAGCCGGTGCCGGCTCGGCGCTGGTTCGCGAGTGCGTTCGCTTCGCCCGCGAGGCCGAATACAGGCAGATGATGCTGTGGACGAACAGCCGCCTGGCGAGCGCCCGGCGGATCTACGAGGCGGAGGGATTCCGGCTTCGCTCCGAGCAGGAGGACGAGGTCTTCGGAACCAGCTCGCTTGCCCAGGAATTCTGGCTCGACCTCTGAGTCCGCGTCTGCGAAGTTCGAATCCCACCCCCTCCGCTGGCTCAGGCCGCTCACCTCGCTCCGGCCGCTCCCCTCAAACCTCCAGGGTGAGCGGGAAAGTGGCGACCCTTCATGTGAGCTGCGGTCGGCACCGCCGGTCGGCCCGCGATCGCATGTCACGGGCATCATGCCGCGCGATCGCCGACGTCGGTGGTCTCCTCAGCCGAGAAGACCATCGACGGCGCCCATCCGTGACGATCGGCGGTGTGGACACGACAGGCGCCGAGGCGGTCGGATAGCTTCATGTCAAACCTAGAGAGGAGCCCCGATGCTGCTTCTAGCCGATATCAGCCTGGGCGATCTGCTGGTCGCGATGATTGCCTTCTTCTTCCTTTTCCTCGCGATCTGGATGTTCATCGCGGTTTTCGCGGACATCTTCAGCCGCGACGATCTCTCCGGATGGGGAAAGGCGGGTTGGGTTCTGCTGATCTTCGTCATCCCGCTGATCGGGGTCTTGATCTACCTGATCGCACGCCCTGAGGAGGTCGGGCAAGGCCGTCCGTTCTCGCGCGAGTAGCCGGATGCAGGCGGCGTCGACGTCCTGCGCCGCGACAACCCTTGATCGGTGGGCGGCGATCCGTCGCTCAGATCGTCACGTGCAGCCTGCCACGCTCGTCCTCGAAGACGGCGGTCTCCATCGACAGCGGCTCTCCCGCGAGCAGGGCGCCCAGAGCCAGCGCGGCTCCCCGGCGTGCGTGCTCGTTGGCCTCGAGGTTCGAGAGCAGCTCGGAGAGGCCCTCGACGACCTCGGGGTCGTGGTGCTTGCTGAGGGCCGCGGCCGCCTCGCGCCATACCGAAGGGTCGGCCCGGAGCGCTTCCAGGAGCGCCACCCTTGCCTTGGGTGTCGAGATCCTCCCCAGCGCGAGCGCGGCCGCACGGCGGACCGGTTCGCTGTCGGAGGCGAGCGCCCGAGTCAGCGCCGCGGAGGAGTCGAGGTCGCCAAGCTGACCGAGCGCCAGCGCGGCCTCGCGGCGCACCTCGACGACGGGGTCCTCTAGCGCCCGGCGGAGGGTGGCAAGCGACGTCCCGGTCCGGTCGGTGTCGTGTTTGCTCGGCAAGAGGGGAGCAAGAATCATATTGCCGCGACCGCTTTCCGAGGGCCCTGCACACGGCCACTCCGCCGCCTTTGGTCGAGCGAACCGGTGGTACGCTCGAAGCCCGGATCGGGTTTGGAGCCTGGACGGAGCCCGGGAAGCGAGAGAGGTCATGGAGGTTGGTATCGACGTCGAGACTCTCGACTTCACCCTCGAGTCAATCGGGGAGTTTGCCCGTCGCGAGTTGTCTGACTTACGTCTGATCGAGCTGGATGAGAAAGACGAGTTCCCGGAGGAGCTCGTGCGCCGCATGTGCGGCGAGGAGCTGGGCATCCAGCTCCTCTTCATCCCCGAGGAGTTCGGCGGGATGGGCGGCGCGGCGATCGACGTCTACCGGGTCTGCGAGAGCATGGCGGCGGTTGACCTGGGGGTCGCGACCTCGGTGCTGGCGACGTTCCTGGGCTCCGACCCGATCACGGTCGGTGGCACCCCGGCGCAGAAGCAGCGCTGGATGACCCGGATCGCCGAGGAGGGCCTGCTGATGGCCTACGGCGCCACCGAGCCCGACGCCGGCTCCGACCTGGCGGCGATGAAGACGAAGGCGAAGCCGGTGACCGAGAACGGGGCCGTTCGCGGCTACGAGATCACCGGCGCCAAGCAGTGGATCTCGAACGGCGGCGTCGCCGATCTCAGCTCGGTGCTGGCGCTGGCGCCGGGCGGGCCCAGCTGGTTCGTCGTTCCCGCCGGCACCGACGGTTTCTCCCACGGTGAGCACGAGGACAAGCACGGCATCCGCCTCAGCAACACGGCGGCGCTCTTCCTCGAGAACGTCTACGTGGAGGCAGACAGCCTCGTCGGCGGGGTCGAGGGCCAGGGCTTGGTTCAGGCCCAGCAGGTGTTCGGCTTCACCCGCCTGATGGTGGCGGCCTTCGGGCTCGGCGCGGGGTGGGCGGCCGTGGATCGGGCGATCCCCTACTCGAAGGAGCGCATCCAGGCGGGCTCGCCGCTGTCCGAGAAGCAGGGATACACGCACAAGCTGATCGTTCCTCACGCGGTGCGGCTCGAGGCGGCGCGCGCCTGCATTGAGGAGACGGCGGAGCGCATCGACGCCGGCGAGGGCTCGCTCAACACCGAGGGCGCGATCGCCAAGTACCTGGCGACCGAGGCCGGGAACGCGGCCGCCGACGCGGCGATCCAGGCCCACGGCGGCTACGGCTACACCCACGAGTACATGGTCGAGAAGATCAAACGGGACGTCCGCATCACCACGATCTACGAGGGCACCTCGGAGATCATGGAGATGACGATCGCACGCGACCGCTGGCAGGCTCATCTGAAGACGCGCGGCGAGCACTACCACGCGCTCGGGCGCGAGCTCGAGGAGCTGCAGGCGAGCCATCCGGACGTCGGTGCCGGCGCGGCGGCGCTCGCCTGTCACGCGTTCGCCGAGGTGATGGAGGCCTGCCGGGTCGCCCGGCTGACCCGAAACCAGCACGTGCTCCTGCGGCTGGGCGCGCTCGGCGCCCGGGTGGAGGGCGCGGGCGCGCTCGCACGCCGCGCCGCCCGCGCCGCGGAGGGAA